>JAGHBF010000110.1 GCA_021161165.1 Candidatus Aminicenantota bacterium | reverse complement strand
GGTAAATTTATCGTATATCAGGGTAAGATTGTGACTGGAGAGGGATACAGAGTAAAAGGAGAGGAGTTAATATATACAGATAAGAACATAAAAATAAACAAAAACGTTAATATAACAGGACAAGATTTGAAGATTGTTTGCGATAGGGCAGAGCTTGAAATGGATGGAGGGAATTTGAAAAGAATAGTGGCCACAAAGGTTAAGAGTGTGCTTTTAAAAGACACCTCCGGCGAAGGGGACAGAATGATTTATGACCTCGAAAAAGAAATAGCAATTTTTTCGGGAAAAGCCAAACTTAATTCGCCAGAAGAGGGGGTAATGAAAGGGGAAATGATAAAGTTTTATCTAAAGGAAAGTAGATTCGAAATTTCTGGAAAGGGAAGAACCAGCTCGAAAATAAAGAGAGAGAAATGATAAGGGCTGTTGGACTGGTGAAATATTACGGTAAGCGTAAAGTCCTCAAAGGAATTAATATAGTTGCAAGAAAAGGAGAGGTAGTAGGTCTTCTTGGTCCTAATGGCGCTGGAAAAACCACCTCCTTCCGAATTATTCTCGGAGAAATTCCCTCCGATGGAGGCAGGGTATATTTTAAAGAAAAGGAAATATCCAGTTTACCCATGTACAGGAGAATAAGGATGGGGCTTGGTTACCTCCCTCAGGAGCCCTCAGCCTTCAAGGGGCTTTCTGTGGAGGAGAACATCATGGCCTATCTGCAGTTTTCCGGATTGCCACGTCCAGTGAGGATAAAAAGAATGAATCAGGTGATAGAAGAAATGGGACTAAGTCCTGTTCGCTTCAGGAAAGCGATATTTCTTTCCGGAGGGGAGAGAAGAAGGCTTGAAATAGCAAGAGCTCTTTCTCTAAATCCGGAATTTCTATTCCTTGATGAACCTTTTACAGGAATAGACCCCATAGCTGTAAAGGAAATGAGAATGCTGGTAAGAAGTCTGAAAGATAAGGGAGTGGGGATTATAATAACAGACCACAATGTGAGAGAAACATTGAAAATTACCGACAGAGCATATATTATTAGTAATGGGAAGATATTAAAAGAGGGGAACCCTCGAGAGCTTTCAGAGGATCCCCTTGTTAAGAAAGTTTATTTAGGAGAAAAATTCAAACTGGAAAATGAAACAGAAACAGAACATTGAGTTACAGCAGAAAACGACATTAAAACTATTTAATGAAGTACGACTTTACCTCGACCTTTTGCCTTTAACCTATTTGGAACTATCAGAGAAAATAGAAGAGGCAATAGAACAGAACCCTGCCCTTGAGATAGTCAATGAGGAGCCTGATAATGAGCTTTCATTGAGCTCCTCTTCAGACGGAGCTGAATTTTTCGAACACTATTACGAAAACGATGAAGAAGAAAATGACCCACCAGAAGCTCTTATCCCTTATATTCCCAATGCAAGAGAAAAAATAAGAAAAAATTATCTTCCTCATTTTACCGAGGAAAGGGAAAGAAAGGTTGCAGAGGCAATAATAGATTATATTGATTCCAAGGGGTTTTTGGACGAGAGATCTTTTTCTATGGTTGTTGAAGAGACAAAAGAGACTTCGGAATTTGTGGAGAAAGTCAGACAGAAACTTATGTTAATTTCCCCATGCGGAATAGGTTCCTCCGGTGTTGTTGAGGCTTTAAGGGTCCAGCTAAAGGCAAATGGCAAGGAAGAAAGCCTGCCCTGGAAACTCCTTGAGCCCGAAATGATAGAATTACTGAAAAAGAGGGATTATGATGTGGTTGCCTCAAAGCTGGGATGTTCTCTCTCGGACCTTAAAAATGCCATAGAGGAAATCCAGAAGCTTAATCCTTTTCCTGCATCTATTTTTAATGACAAGATAGCCGAACATGTGGATGTGGATATAATTCTTGAAGAGAAGGATGGGGAATTAAAGGTAAAAATAATAGAAAAGGAACTTCCTCCCGTGAGAATAAATCCATTTTATCTGAAGATTTTAGAAGACCCTGATGCCGACTCTGACCTTGTAAAATTCGCCCGAGAGAAAGTTCGCTCAGCGCAGTGGTTTTTAAATGCTCTTATAAAGAGAAGAGTAATTCTTAGAAAAACGGTTGAATATATAGTGAACAGACAAAGAGAATTTTTTGAGAAAGGATATAATCCTCAGTTTTTGAAACCCCTTAATCTTAAAGAAGTTGCCTCAGCTGTAGGGGTTCATGAATCAACCATAAGCAGAATAGTTTCAACGAGGTTTATAGCGACACCCCGAGGAACCTACAGGTTAAAGTTTTTCTTTCCTTCCAGTGCAGGAGGTTACAGGGGTAACATATCAAATGCTTCCATAAAGGAAATGGTCAGAAAAATAATTGAGACAGAACCAAGAGAGGATCCTTATTCTGATGAAGAAATAACAAGCATTCTGGCAAGAAGAGGTGTGTATATTTCCCGCAGAACCGTGGCAAAATATAGGGATGAATTAGGTATAGAAAGTGTAAATAAAAGAAAAAAGAAATACAGATTGGAGGTTTCAGAATGAACATTAAGTTTATAGGTAGGCACTACGAGGTCCCCGACTCATTGAAAAAACGAATAGAGAGAAGAGTGGCGAAATTACAAAGACTCTTAGGGGAAAATTTAAATGTAGAAGTTATTTGCTCCCTGGAAAAGTACCGTCACACTGCTGAAGTTATGGTAAAGGGCGGTATCTTCGAATTCAGGGCAACAGAGACAACCAATGATATGCTGGCATCTGTAAATGCAGCATTTGACATAATAGAGGGGCAGATAAAAAAGGGAAAGGAAAAGAAAAGGAGCAAAAAAAAGGGAAAGACCCAGGTCCCTTCTGCTCCTTTGGAACAGGTCTCTCCAAGAATAATTTATACCCAGGATTATGCAGATAAGCCTCTTACAGTAGAAGAGGCAATAATGGAATTAGAGGCTACAGGAAAGGATGTTCTCCTATTTCGTAATCCGTCCACAAACAGGGCAAATGTGGTTTACAAAAAGGGAGAAACATATTACGTAGTGGAGCCAGAGTGGTAAAGTGCAGATAAATAGCCTGCTTTCTCCTGAAGCTGTTTTAATTGACCTCAAAGCCACCACAGTAGAGGGTGTTCTTGAGGAGATTTCTAAATTCATGGGGGAAGCGGGGATAATTAATAACTGGAAAAAACTATACGAGAGACTTCTTGCCAGAGAAAAATTGGGAAGTACAGCATTACCGGGTGGTATAGCTGTTCCACATTGCAAGCTTGAAGAGGTAAAGGAGCCAAAACTTTCCCTTGCCATTTCAAGGCAAGGTGTGGATTTTAATTCCCCAGATGGAAAACTCACTCATCTTTTTTTTACAGCAGTTTCACCTCCCAATCCCCCCAATTTGCACCTTCAGGTTCTCGCCGCCATTGCAAGATTGGCAAGAAAGGGCAAAAAAAGGCTCGTTGACAGACTGATATCAGCCACCACCCCAGAGGAAGTGATTAAAATTATTCAAGATGAAGAATTCAGGGATGAAAGTTGAACTTCCAATAATAAAGTTCTATTCCTTAAATAAAGAGGAAATAAGACTGATATATCCTGCTGATGAATCAGTTCTAACTGGAAAGATTACCAGTCCCTTTCTTCAGAGGCCTGGATTGGTGCTTGCAGGAGTTCTTGATCTATTCATAGAAGGAGCAGTGCAGTTCTTCGGGAAGGATGAGCTTCTCTACATTTCAAAATTACCTGAAGAAGATGCTCTCAAAAAGCTTGAATCTTTTTTCTCTCTCAAACCACCTGCAGTCATTCTTCAGAGGGAGGAAAATTTAAAAGACCTGCTCCTTTCCGTTGCTGAGAAAAACTCAATTCCAGTTTTTTTGTGTCTTAAATGCGATTGTTATGAAAAATTAAACAATTTCCTTCACTGGGAG
>JAGHBF010000067.1 GCA_021161165.1 Candidatus Aminicenantota bacterium | reverse complement strand
CTTTTAATGTTCTACTCTATTTCTGATATAAAATACATGCCTCAAAATTTAATGATATATATAAAAAATTTTTCACATCCCATCCTGTGTTGTAAAATAATTTTCTGAACTAATAATAAAAGGAGGTTCTCAATGTCAGTTGAGCAAGTTCTTAAAAGGATAGAAAAACTGAAGGACGAAGCTGTAGAGCTTGAAAGGACTCTTACGGCATTTAAGGCAATGGGTCCGGAAAATGGAGGGGATGGCGAACACAAGAAGGCAGAATTTCTCAAAGAAAAACTCACAGAAATCGGGTTCTACGATATCATAGAAATAAAAGCCCCTGATAATAGAGTTACTGTAGGATACCGCCCAAATGTTGTTGGAATATATCCGGGTAAAAGTCACGACAAAAAAGTCTGGATTATGACCCACATGGATGTTGTCCCTCCAGGTGACCTTTCGCTCTGGAAGTCTGACCCATGGAAAGTCTGGATAGACGAGGAAGGAAGAATTTATGGAAGAGGTGTTGAAGACAATCAACAGGACATGGTTGCTTCTCTTCTCGCAATACAGGCATATGCTATGGAAGGAATAACTCCGGAATATGACGTTGGCCTTGTATTCGTCGCTGACGAGGAAACTGGAAGCGACTATGGAATTAAATATGTTTTAAAACATAAAAAGAATTTGTTCTCAAAAGACGATCTTATAATAGTTCCTGACGGAGGTAATCCTGATGGAACCGAAATTGAGGTAGCCGAAAAGGGTATTCTGTGGATTAAATTTGCTGTAAAAGGAAAGCAAACACATGCCTCAACCCCTGAACGGGGAATAAACGCACACAAAGCTGGAGCCAACCTGATAGTAAGGCTGGAAAAGCTTTACGAACTCTTCCCCGCATCTGACCCGCTTTTTGAACCTCCAACTTCTACTTTTGAGCCAACAAAAAAGGAAGCTAATGTTCCTAATATAAACACCATACCTGGAGAGGATATTTTCTACTTCGATTGTAGAATCATGCCTCAGTATCCACTTGAAAAAGTAAAGGAACAGGTAAGAAAAATTGTAGCCAGTATTGAAAGCGATTTCGGAGTAAAGATAGAAATATCGTATCCTCAGGAGGCAGAGGCAGCACCACCTACACCAACCGACGCTCCTGTTGTAAAAGCTATTCAGAAGGCAGTAAAAGAACTGCGGGGACTGGATGCCAAGCCCGTAGGTATTGGAGGAGGAACTGTAGCCGCTCATTTCAGAGAAGCTGGATTTTACGCAGCGGTGTGGGCAACCATGGACGAGACTATGCATTCTCCAAATGAATATGCATGGCTAAAAAATATAATAGAAGATGCTAAGGTTTTTGCCTACATTATGGGAAACAAAATAGAATAAAAAAATCCAGAGGAAATTAAGCAAGCATTCAATTGAAGGGCAGAACTTTTTAATCTAAAACTCAGATGTGCTTATTTATGGCCTGCAAAATTTCTTCTGCACTCTGAAATCTTTCCTCTTTGTCCTTCCTTATACATTTCATTATGATCTCGTCAATCCAGGCCGGAACAGTGGAAATCTGTGAAGGTTTTTCGGGATATTCGTTCAAAATTTTGTAAACTATTCTTGAAATTCTTGGGTGATAAAAGGGAATCTTTCCAGTAACCAACCAGTAAAGCATAACGCCAAAAGAATAAATATCACCTCTATGGTCCATTTTCCCGTTTTTCAACATCTCAGGCGGCATGTAATAAGGCGTTCCAAAAATTTCCCCTGTTGTTGTGTAAATTTCCACTTCAATCTGCTTTGCTATGCCGAAGTCCATTAGTTTTATTGAACCGTCCTCAAGACCCTTTTTTATCGTTTTCATTCCTCCGAGGACCATTATGTTAGAAGGCTTCACATCTCTGTGTAAAACTGAATTTTTATGAATATATACAAGCGCCTTTAAGACCTGCTCCGCAATTTTTAAATTCACATCCAGAGGAAATGGAAATTCATCTGTTTCTTTAGAAAGTCGGTTAAGATCTTTACCTTCAAGAAATTCCATGGCTAAGTATAAAATGCCCTGATGTTCTCCACTTTCTATAAATTTAACTATATTAGAATGATTCAACTTCCTCAAGATTTTGCCTTCTTCAATGAACTTCCTAGTTACTGCAGGATCTGCAATTTTTCTTTCTATTACCTTTAATGCAACTTTATCTCCTGTTCTTATATCCCTTGCTCTAAAGACTGAAGCCATACCACCCCCACCGATTTTCTCTTCTATCTGGAAAGGACCGATAATAGAAGCTTTCCTTCTTTTGTGTCTTCTTATAATTGCTATTGTAAAGTAAACTACTAAAACCAAAACTACAATGACAAAAACAAGGGAATAAATGAAAAGTTTTGTTGCCTTCGCATAATCGGAAAAAATGTCAAATTTACTCTTCAAAAATTGGTATCTCTCCTCTCTTGATGGAAGTTCATCAACCTTCATAGATGAAGCCATTGAATAGGCCTTTTTTATATAAGGATATCCGGCAAAAGCAAAGTAAAACATTCCTGGATAGGAAGAGGAATAAATCTGTTTGAGTGCTTTATATGCGATGTAATTGTATTTCATAATGTCCCGAGGTGAACTGCTTAGTTTAATTGCTTCTTTTGCGTACTCTAAAACCTTTTCAAACTCATTTGCCTTTTCATAAGCCTCTATCAGGCCAGAAAGTGAAGAAAATATAATGCTTCTATCCCCGGACTTTTTCCCTGACTCAAGCATGATCCGAAGAAGGTTAATAGCTTCATACAGATTCCCCTGGCCAATTTTCGCCCTTGCAAGAGCAAGTTTTGAAGAATAATACGCAATGGGAAAGCTCGATTTTTTTGCTTCCTCAATTCCTTTAAGGGCAAGTTTTTCAGCCTTTTTGTAGTCCCCCAGCTTTCCTTCTATTAATGCAAGTAAGGATATCGCATAGGCTTTTCTATAGGAAGTTCTGCTTCCTATCAGGTTTATAACTTCCTGAAAATCCTTTCTTGCATTTTCGTATAAACCATTTTCATAATAAAGAAAGCCCCTTGCTGTAAGTACTTCCTCCAGTCCTTTTTTCTTCCCATATTTCTTATAAAATGAAAAAGCTTCACTGAAACATTGCAGAGCCTTATTGAACTCCCCTATTTTTCCATAAGCTACACCCACCATCCTGTGGAAAAGATAGTAATATCTTATAAGACCATATTTCCCGGCTTCATCACGTGCCAGCAAAGCATATTTGAGTCTTTCTTCAGGTCTTTTCTCAACAGCACTGTAAAAATGGTAAAGGTAATAAAGCAAATATGAATCAAATTTTATGCTTCTCATTTTTTCGTATTCTTTTAATATCTTCATAGCATCATCAGGCTTTCTGTTTATTAAAAGTGAGTTTACTGCCCAGTAGGAAAAGAAGAGATTTACTTCCGGAATCTGAGAATTCCTGTATCTGCCATAGAGCCTCAAAACCTGGTCCAGAGGAGGTAGTTTTCCCACAGTGCTTTTTATCATCTCAATTTCCTTTCTTCCGCACCCAACACAGTTCCCTTTATGAGGACTCCAGCCTTCCTCCATTAATGATGCGAGGATAAACGGATTAAAGGGCACTTTTTTAATCTTTTTTAAAAATGTTTTACTTTTAGCGTCTCCCTTTTCCTTATAATAAAGGTAATAGAAATAATTGTACTGAAATGTCCCGGGTCTGAAAGAGGGTAAATTCATATTCCTATATACTGTAAGAT
>JAGHBF010000138.1 GCA_021161165.1 Candidatus Aminicenantota bacterium | reverse complement strand
CTATAATACTCGAAGACCCCACCATTCCCTTTCCCTTCGTTCTCCGGTAAAATATATTATTGAAGAATATAATTTTTCCCATATGTTATGGACTTATACAATTTATTGAAAACTCCCTCTATATCTGGTATATTTAAATGATGAAGCTACTATCCATTGCTATACAGCTGGTAGTCATTTTATTTGCCATAGTTATACACGAAACAAGTCATGGTTATGTGGCTTACCTGCTGGGAGATCCTACTGCAAAAAGAAGCGGTAGATTAACACTAAATCCTATTTATCATATAGACCCCGTTGGAACTATAATTCTTCCTATATTTCTTGTGCTTTTAAATATGCCTGTTTTCGGGTGGGCGAAACCCGTTCCTGTTAATCCTACTTATTTCAAAAATTGGAGAAGGGACATGATGCTTACTGCAATAGCAGGCCCGGGCTCAAACATTCTTGTGGCAACTGTTTCTGCTCTTATCCTGCTTTTTATAAAATCCCTCTCCCCTGCCTCCATAATTTATGCTCTTCGTTTTTTGAGATACGGAGGAAAACTTCCTCCCCTTTCTTTTTTAGTTCTCATCTTTGTATTTTCATTTATGCTAAATTTATACCTGGCCATTTTTAACCTTATACCCATTCCGCCTCTTGACGGAAGTAAAATTTTAGCATGGATGCTTCCCCGTTCTCTTCTTCCCTCATATTACAACCTGGAGCGATATGGATTTCTCATTCTCATGGGCTTCATTTTCCTTGACAGCTATATTGGAATTCTCCGATTACTGGCTTCGCCTGTTAATTATCTCCTGATAAAAATTCTTTCCTGAGGTGTTTAACATGAAAAGAGTTTTAAGTGGAATGAGACCCACAGGAAAGCTTCATCTGGGACACTGGGTAGGTGCTCTTGAAAACTGGTTAAAACTTCAGGAAAAATATGAGTGCTTTTATGCTATAGTCGACTGGCATGCACTTACCACAGACTATGACAGAACAGAAAAAATAAGGGAAAACATAATAGAAATAGCATCTGATTGGCTTGCAGCAGGGCTGGATCCTAACAGATCCACGATCTTTCTTCAAAGCCATGTAAAACAGCACGCAGAGCTTCATTTGCTTCTATCGATGATAACCCCTCTTGGCTGGCTTTTAAGAGTCCCGACATATAAGGAACAGATGAGACAGCTTTCTGATAGAGATCTTCATACCTATGGATTCCTGGGATATCCTGTGCTTCAAACAGCCGATATAATAGTTTATAAAGCTGAACTTGTCCCTGTGGGTGAAGACCAGAAATTTCATATAGAATTAGCGAGAGAGATTGTAAGAAGGTTCAATCATTTTTATGGAAAGGTGTTTCCTGAACCCAAGGAAATCCTGACTCCTGTGCCAAAAATACTTGGAATAGACGGGAGGAAAATGAGTAAGAGTTATGGCAATGCTATTTTTATGGACGATTCTCCGGAAGAGTTGAAGAAAAAAATATTCCCGATGGTGACAGACACCCGAAGGAAAAGAAGAACTGACCCTGGCCAACCAGAAGATTGTCCTGTCTGGACTCTACATAAGGCCTTTACCCCAGAAGAAAAAAGGAGAGAACTCTACGAGGGCTGCACAAAGGCTAAAATAGGATGTCTGGATTGCAAAAAGGTTCTTATCCAGAGGCTTACTGAAAAATTCCAGGATTTCAGGGAAAAGAAAGAATATTACAAATCAAAAAAGGGCGATGTGATTGATATAATAATAGAGGGTTCTAAAAAAGCCACAGAAGAGGCTGAAAAGACCCTGGAGGAAGTAAGGGAGGTGATGGGGGTTGGAATTAGCCCTGGAAGGATTTGAAGGGAGCATAGAGCTTCTTTACAAGCTCGTAAGAAAGAGCATTGTTGAAGTATCCAGAATTTCTCTTTCTTATATATCTATGAAAATTCTTGAGTATTTAAATAGACCTGATGTAGATTTGAACAGGGCTTCTCATTACCTTTATCTTCTTTCATTGTTAATGAGAATAAAACTTTCCCTTCTTCTTCCTACTGAAGAGAATTTTCAGGAGGAATCATCTGTCGAGGAGGGAGAAAGGGACTTCTCATGGCTTGAGTCAGCACGGGAAAGACTTGAAAAAATCTATAAGGAAAGGGAAAGATTTCTTCATCATTTTAGAGAAGGAAATTTTCCGCAGAAAATTCGTGTGGTGGCAGACCTTGAAGATTTTATTGAGGCATATTTTTCTATTACAAAAAGAGAAATAGCAAGAAAAAACCTGGAAGAAAGGTTGGGAAGGATTGATTTCTCAGAACTCATGGATGAAATATCCAGAAAAATCGAAACAATGGAGAAATTTTCTCTTACTGAACTTATAAGACTTGTCAGAAATAGGGAAGAAGCGATATTTATCTTCTTCTTTTTACTGGAACTTCTTAGGCAGGGAGAAATAATCGCCATTCAGGAACAGCCATTTTCACAGATTTTTGTTTGGACAAGGGAGGCATTTGAAAATGAATTTAAAGGAATTGAAAGCCCTTATTGAAGCTTACATGTTTTTGAGCGATGACCCATTAATTCCTTCAGAAATTGCTAACAGACTCGGGATAAGCATCGAAGATATTGAAAAAGCGATACTAATGCTAGAAGAAGAGCTAAATTCAGACCATAGAGGCATCCAGATAGAAAAGGCAGCCGGAGGATATTTCCTCGTCACAAAACCTGAACTTTACGAGAAACTCCTACGGCTTGGACCTGTAAAGAAAAAAAGACTTTCCAGAGCATCACTGGAAACTCTTGCAATCATTGCATATAGACAGCCCATTTCCCTACCAGAGATAAATGAGATAAGGGGAAAAGATTCATCTTTTCCATTATCAACACTTATAGAAAAGGGACTTGTTAGAGCGGCTGGAAGAAAGAAAGTGCCAGGTAGACCTTTTTTATACGAAACAACCGAAGAATTCCTAAAACTTTTTGGACTTAATTCCTTAGAGGAGCTCCCCCGAGATGATGAGACTTGACAAACTTCTGCAAGAAGCAGGAATAGCTTCAAGGAAAAAGGCTGCAGAATTGATAAGGGAAGGTTCTGTGGTTGTGAATGGAGAAGTAGTTCTTAACCCGTCAAGAAAAGTTGACCCTGAAAAAGAAAGAATTTTTTTTGGCAACATTAGAGTTAAACCTGCAAAGAAAAAATTAATTTTTATAGCTAATAAGCCCAAAGGATATTTTTCTTCTTTTCATGGAGAAAAGTGTCTGGCACCTTTTTTCAAAAAACTGGTAAACAAAGTCTATCCCGACGCACTTCTCCCTAAATTTGCCTCTGGAATAATCTTATTGCTTAATGACCCCCAAATATCTCAGGCATTGGGAGAAATTGACCTTCCCTCAACTTATAGATTAAAACTAAAAGGTAACTTAACAGAAAAAGACAGGGAAAAATTATTAAAGGGAATGAAAATTGACGATAGATTTGTAAAAATAAAAAAATTCCTTTCCTTTTACAAACGGGGAGAAAAGTCTGTTGTTGTTTTGAGCTTCACCCATAGAT
>JAGHBF010000033.1 GCA_021161165.1 Candidatus Aminicenantota bacterium | reverse complement strand
TCTTATTCCCATCACAATAATCTATTATTATTTTACCCATAACTTCTGGGGAGCTCTTATTTCAGCGATTATCATGACCATAGCAGGATTCCTTTTTGCTGCTGTTGCCGGTTATCTGGTGGGAATGATAGGCTCTTCTAATAACCCAATATCAGGTCTTACACTTTCTACTCTTATAATTGCAGCAATTTTAATGGTTTTAATTGGTATTAAGGGAGACCCTGGAGTTGCAGCTGTCCTTGGGGTTGCTGCAGTTGTTTGCGCATCTTCCGGTGTGGCAGGTGATATTATGCAGGACCTTAAGGTGGGACACATTCTGGGTGGTACTCCATGGAAGATGGAAATAGGAGTCATAATTGGTGTTATAACTGCATCCCTCGTTCTAGCTATTCCAATGCAGTGGCTTCACCAGGCATCAAGAGGTGGTATTGGAGGCGCAGACCTTCCAGCTCCTCAGGCGGGACTGATGGCCATGCTTGCTAAAGGAATTGTGGCTGGCCAGATGGCTTGGGGTCTGGTTCTTGCAGGTATGCTTTTCTCTGTGGGTCTGATTCTAATAAACTCTCCCTCTCCAATGCTCATAGCTGTAGGAATGTACCTTCCCTTTGAAACAACCTTCGCCATTTTTATTGGAGGACTCATAAGGGCAGTTGTTGATGCCTGGATTAAGAAGAGAAACCTTCCTGATGACAAAAAGCAGAGGGCCGAAAACACAGGAACATTGCTTGCCTCAGGATTTATCGCAGGAGAGGCCATAACTGGAATAATCCTTGCCGGGCTATATGTGGCAAAAGTTAAACTTCCCAATTTTGTGGAGACAACCGCCTGGGGCAAGGCTTTAGGCCCATGGCTGGGTCTTCTTGTGTTTGCTTTAGTAGCTTACGCTATGATTTACTATCCCATAAAGAATGCAAAAAAAGATTAACAGGGCCATTCCTGTAAGGAAAGGCGAATGGGAGGAGGAAGGTCAGAGGGTAGTTTTGCTAAAGAAAAAATCAAAATATAAGTTACTTAGGAAGTTATGGGGTGAGTATTTTAGAATTCATCTTGACGATATAGGGAGTCAAGCCTGGATGCTATGTAACGGTTCCCACACAGTTGAGCAGATCGCCAAAAAACTTGAGGAAAAGTTTGGAATAGATGATTCGTTGAAAAGAACAGAGACCTTCCTCCTTTCCCTCTATAAAGGAGACTTTCTTGAGTTCAGAATAAAGGAGTAAAGATGAAAAAGCTGGTGACAATATTTTTGCTAATTGGCATAGTGTTACCTTTGTGGGCTTTAAAAGAAGGTGATCCTGCTCCATTTTTCAAAATCAAGGACTTAGACGGCAAAGTATGGAAACTTTCCAGGCTAATTGCTGAAAAGAAACCAGTTTTGCTGACTTTTTTCTCGATATATTGTCCTCACTGCAGAGATGAAATGCTTTTTTTGAACAACATCAATAAAAAATATTCTAAGGATGGTCTTGTGATTTTAGGAATTTGTGTTAATGTAAATAATACAGAAGAAACTCTGAAAGCTTACCGCGACACATATGGATTGAAGTTTCCTATTGCAACGGATAATGAAAGGCTTACTACTGCTTTAATTTACGGGTTTGAAGGTGCCGTTCCCTTAACATTTTTTATTGATAAAACCGGAAAAATTAAAAAGATTAAAATCGGCTTCTCTAAAGAATTAGCACCTGAGTTTGAAAGGGAAATTGCGGAGCTGGTCAGAAATTAGGGCTTCTGAGAGAAAGGAACGCGTCAAGGTTTTGCCTGACTATTTCCCTCATGCTTGTGCAGATATTGTTTACCATTTCGCTTGCGAGAGCATAGTAAATGTGTTGGCCCTCTTTCCTGTATTTTACTAAGCCCTTTTCTCTGAGAATTCTCAGGTGTTGTGACAGGTTAGACATGGAAACACCCAATTCAAGAGCCAAATCAGAAACGCTTTTTTCTCCTTCTTTCAGCAGATAAATTATCTCAAGCCTTGTTACGTTGGAAAGAGCACTGCAAATTTCAGATTGCATTTGAAGAATTTTTTTAGTTTTCTCGTCTATCATAATTTCATAATATAATAAAAAATTTCAATTTTCAAGACCTTGGATGAAATTTATCGTAAATTCTCCTTAGCCTCTGAATGTCTATATGGGTGTAAACCTGAGTGGTTGTAATGGATGCATGCCCAAGCATCATCTGAATTACCCGCAAATCTGCTCCCCCTTCCAGCATGTGTGTTGCAAATGTATGCCTCAATACATGGGGCCATATTTTTTCTCTTATCCCTGCCATGTTTCCATATTCCTTTATCTTCATCCACAAAGCCTGTCTTGTCATTGGCTTACACCTTTTTGTTATGAAAAGATAAGGCGTATATTTTTTGCAGATGAGGGATTTTCCCTTTTTTAGGTATTCCTCAACCCAGAGTCTTGCTCTTTTGCTAAATGGGATTATCCTTTCCTTTTCACCCTTACCTATTACTCTGACGTATCTATCTTCAATGTTTACGTCTTCTTCCTTTAAATTTATAATTTCAGATGCTCTCATTCCTGTGGCATAGAGCAACTCGAGCATTGCCCGATCTCGAAGACCCTCGGGTTTCTCAGTATCAGGCGCATTCATAAGTTTTTCTATTTCTTCCCAGGTGAGAAATTTGGGCAGTGAGGGTGGAAGTTTGGGTAAAGTGAGCATAACTGTAAGGTCTTTTTTTACTTTTTTTCTCAGTAAAAGAAAATTATAGAAACTTCTAAGTGAGGAAATAGTTCTTGCCGAGGAGCGTGGGGATAGATACTGAGAAAGACTTCGGATATAAGTCCTTAGTTTATCCTGATTTTCGAAGTCTTTTCCGCAAAAATTTAAGTATTTTTCCAAATCGGAAAGATAAGCATCTCTAGTATTTTTGGAAAATCCCTTTGACAACAGGAAATCAGCATATTCTTTTAGTATTTCCACACTTATATTTTAACTCCTGCAAAGTATTTATGAATTAAGTAATAAAAGACTTGTAAATCTCTATATTTTCGGGGTATAATCGATAGCTAATGAAGTACGAAGAGAACATTCTTGAAACTATTGGCAATACACCCCTTATCAAATTAAATAGGATAACCCGGGGTTTAAAACCGCTGGTTCTTGCAAAAGTGGAGTATTTTAATCCAGGAGGGAGCATAAAAGACCGAATGGCCATATATATTCTGGAAAAAGCCAGGAGGGAAGGTCGACTAAAGCCTGGAGCTACAATAGTGGAAGCCACTTCGGGGAATACAGGGGTGGCGATAGCTCTCTATGGAGCTGTTATGGGTTACAGAGTAATTCTTACCGTAATAGATAAAGTATCGAAGGAAAAACTGGACCATCTAAAAGCCTTTGGTGCTGAAGTTGTGCTTGTTGAGGGAACCCTTAAGGACCGGGATAGAAAAGCAAAAGAAATAGCATCTTCCATAAGGGATGCATTTTACGTGGACCAGCACGAAAATTATGGAAATGTGGAGGCACACTACCATACAACAGGTCCTGAAATCTGGAAGCAGACAGGAGGGAAAATCACTCATTTTGTGGCAGGTATGGGAACCGGTGGAACTTTTGTGGGGGTCTGTAAATTTCTCAAAGAGATGAACCCTGAAATAAAGTGTATTGCGGTTGACCCTGAAGGGTCTGTATTTTACGATTATTTCAAGGAAGGTAAACTCACAGAGCCCGGAGATTACGAAATAGAAGGTCTGGGAGACGAGAGAATCCTTCCCATTATAGATTTTAGCCTTATAGATGACATGATCAGGGTTAATGATAAAGAATCTTTCATTATGGCAAGACGGCTTGCAAAGGAAGAAGGAATCTTTGGTGGAGGTTCTGCCGGTGCAAATGTAATTGGAGCTTTAAAAGTTGCTGAGAAGCTTTCTGAAGAAGATATAGTTGTAACAGTAATTCCGGATTCGGGTTTAAAATACCTTTCTAAAGTTTATAGTGATGACTGGATGAAAGATAAAGATTTTCTCTAAATTTGCGTCCCTTCTGGTTTGTGATAAACGAAGTGAAACATAGCCTCTTTTTGTAGGAGACTAAACCTGTAATATATCTTCTTCTTTCTTCTTTGCAAGTTCCTCTGCCTTTTTTATGAATTCGTCATGGAGTTCCTGGATTTTATCGAATCCGCGGAACTTATCATCTTCGGAAATCTCCTTGTTTTCTTCCATTTCTTTGAGTTTTTCCCTGGCATCCCTTCTTATATTCCTAATTGCGGCTTTTGTTTCTTCAAGAATCTTATGAAGAAGCTTTACCAGGTCTTTTCTCCTTTCTTCATCAAGAGGTGGAATAGGTATTTTTAACTGGGTTCCTTCGTTTACCGGGTTTAACCCCAGATTACTTCTTATAATTGCTTTTTCAATTTCGGCTACCACATTTTTGTCCCAGGGCTGAATTATAACCAGCTCAGGGTTTATTATGTTTATAGTTGCAAGCTGGGTTATGGGTGTTGGAGCTCCATAGTATTCTACCTTTATTTCTTCAAAAATTGCAGCAGAGGCCCTTCCAGTTCTTAATTTAGAAATTTCCTTTTTAAAATGTTCAAGAGAAGCCTCCATTTTTTTCTTGGCCTCTTTAAATACGGATTCCATTTTACACCTCCTTATGTTACTATAGTTCCAACCTCTTCCCCCTTAATAATTTTTCTGAGGTTTCCTTTCCCTTTTATATTGAAAACTATTATTGGCATATTGTTTTCCATGCATAGGGTAATGGCTGTAGTATCCATTACTCTGAGGCCCTTTTCAAGGACCTGGAAATATGTTAGTTTTCTGAACATCCTTGAATTTTTATCCTTCATGGGGTCCGAAGAAAATATACCTTCCACCTTTGTTGCTTTTAAAAGAACATCTGCTTTCATTTCAATTGCTCTTAAAGCTGCGGCAGTATCCGTTGAGAAAAATGGATTTCCAGTCCCGCAGGCGAAAATTACTACCCTTCCCTTCTCGAGGTGGCGCATAGCTCTTTTGGGTATAAAGGGCTCTGCTATTGCTCTTATTTCCAGAGCAGAAACCAGCCTCGTAGTGATTTTCCTTTTTTCAAGGTAATTCTGTAGTGCAATTCCATTAATAAGAGTAGCAAGCATCCCCATATAATCACCCCAGATCCTATCAATTCCTATTTCGGAGGAATTTATTCCGCGGAAGAAATTTCCTCCCCCCACAACTACTGCTATTTCTACCCCGAGGTTTATAGCATCTTCAATTTCTTCTGCTATATAACTCAGAACAGAAGGGTCTATTCCAAATTCTTTTTCACCCAGTAGAGCTTCGCCACTTAATTTTAAAAGAAGTCTTTTGTAACGCAAGCCCATTTTTTTAGGGCTCTTCTCCAACTGCCAGCCTTACGAATCTTCTTATAACTATATTTTCGCCGAACTTTGCTATCTGCTCGGTGAGGTACTGTTTTACAGTAATGTCTGGGTTCTTTACATAGGGTTGCTCCAAGAGGCATACTTCCTGATAAAATTTCTTGAGTTTCCCTTCGATTATCTTTTCTATTACGTGTTCAGGTTTCCCTGAGTCCTTAAGCTGCTCCCTGTAAATTTCCTTTTCCTTTTCAAGAACTTCCTCAGGAATGCTTTCAGGAGAAACGTAAAGAGGAGAAGATGCAGCTATGTGCATTGCAATGTTTTTAGCAAATTCTCTAAATTCAGCATTCCTTGCCACAAAATCCGTTTCTGTGTTTATTTCCACAAGAACACCTATTTTGCCGTTGGAATGAATGTAAGAGCCAATAAAACCTTCCTTGGTGGCTCTTGTAGCCTTTTTGGCTGCAGTAGCAAGGCCTTTTTTGCGGAGTATTTCAATGGCCTTTTCTTCATCTCCCCCAGCCTCAATAAGAGCTTGTTTACAGTCCATAATTCCAAGCCCTGTTCTTTCACGTAGCCTTTTTATTTGTTCCATAGTAATGTCAGCCATTTTCGCCTCCCTGTGTTTCTTCTTTCTCTAAAGGTGTTTCTGTATTCTCTTCACCCTTTTCTTCCTCCGGGACTTCTTCTACCTCATTTTTTATTTTCATCTGTTCAAGTTCCCTTCTTTCCCTCTCTTCCCTTCCTTCAATTATTGCATCTGCTGCCTTAGAGCAGAAAAGTTTTATGGCTCTTATAGCGTCATCATTCCCTGCAATCGGATAATCTACAAGGTCAGGGTCTGCGTTGGTGTCTACAACTGCAACAATAGGTATACCGAGTTTTCTTGCCTCTTTAATCGGTATTTCCTCGTGTACCGAATCTATAACGAAAATAGCCTTTGGAAGTTCCACCATTTCTTTTATGCCTTCCAGGTTCTTCTGGAGTTTTTTAAGTCTCTTTTCAAGTCGGCTTTGCTCTTTTTTGGAAAGAATTTCCCACTCACTGGAATTTCTCATTTCCTCTAGCTCAATCAGTTTTTCCACACTTCGTCTTATCATCTCAAAATTGGTTAGCGTCCCTCCAAGCCATCTGTTATTGACATATGGCATTCCGCAACGTGTCGCTTCTTCTTTTATAATTTCCTTCGCCTGTTTTTTTGTCCCTACAAAAAGAACCTCTCCGCCGTTGGCGACCACCTCTTTCAGGAAATCCAAAGCTCGTTTGAAGTCTTCAGCGGTTTTCTGAAGGTCAATTATGTGAATCCCATTTCTCCTCCCATAAATGTAGGGAGCCATCTTGGGATTCCATTTCCTGGTCTGATGTCCGAAGTGTACTCCTGCTTCCAGCAGCTCTTTCATTGTAACTTCTGGCATGTTTCCTCCTTACCTCTTGTGATACTGATGGGCTTTTCTTGCCTTGTGAAGACCATATTTCCTTCTTTCTTTTTCTCTCGGGTCTCTTGTGAGTAATCCCTTTTCCTTAAGGGTCCTTGCAAGTTCACTGTTATACTGGACAAGAGCTCTCGCTATTCCAAGTCTTATAGCGTCAGCCTGGGCAGAAACCCCTCCGCCTTTCACTGTAACGTACATATCAAATTTCTCAAGAGTCTGGGTTACATAGAAAGGAGTTTTTGCCCTATTCCTTATGGTTTCAGAAGGGAAGTATTCATCAAAATTTCTTTCCTTGTTGTTGACAAAGAGTTTTATTTTACCTGTTCCAGGGCTTAAAAACACTCTTGCAGTGGCAGTTTTCCTTCTGCCAGTTCCATAGTAATATTTTTCTGCCATTTTTCACCCCTTAGAAATTGTAAACCTCAGGCTTTTGTGCCTGGTGAGGATGATTAGGTCCCCTGTATACTTTCAATTTCCTGTAAAGTTTTCTTCCCAGTCTGTTTTTAGGAAGCATTCCCCACACCGCGTCTTCTATTACCTTTTCCGGATGGCGCTGGAGCATTTCTCTCAAAGTAAATTCCCTGAGATTTCCAAGATAACCTGAATGAGACCTGTACATCTTCTGATCCAGCTTTTTGCCTGTAACTTTAACTTTCTCTGCATTTATGACTATTACAAAATCACCTGTGTCAAGAAATGGGGTGAATATACTCTTGTGTTTTCCCCTCAGCAGTTTTGCTATTTCTGTGGCAAGTCTTCCCAGTGTTTTGCCTTCAGCGTCAATCAGCCACCACTTCTGTTTAATTTCTTCCTTTTTTGGTAAATATGTCCTCATACTCCTCTCCTTTCTTAGTGTCAGCTTTATAATTTACAGGAAAAATCGCCATTTGTCAATATTTATTTGAACCTTTTTTACTGCCTGGACTATCTTAACTGGTGAAGATGGACGAGAAATTAATAGAAAGAGCGAAGAGAGGCGAGCGGGAAGCATTTGAGGAAATCATGAGAAGATGGGAGCCTAAAATTTACAGTTTTGCCCTTAAGCATCTGGGAAATGTGGATGATGCAAAGGACGTCACCCAAGAGGTTCTGTTCCTAATATACAGGAAGATATATCAGCTTAAAAATACTGATGCATTTTCCTCCTGGGTTTATTCAATAACCTTAAATGAAATTAGAAAGATATGGAAAAGGAGGGAAAAGGATAGGGTGGAGATAAGGCTTCCTGAGGGTAGCTCGGAAAGAGTCGGATATGCCATTTTTGCCCTTCAGATGATACCGCCAGAGCACAGAGAAGTAATTCTTTTAAAAGAAATAGAGGGTTTTTCAATAAAGGAAATAGCAGAAATGTTGAAGATTCCTGAGGGTACTGTGAAGAGTAGGCTGTTTTATGGATTAAAGGCCCTCAGGAGGGAATATTTAAGGCTAAAGGAGGAAGCAAATGGGAGAATTCAATGAATACAAGAAAATGCTTGTGGAATTTATTTATGGGGAAATAACACCTGAAAGTGAGAGAAAATTTCTGGAACATCTATCTATTTGTGAGGAGTGTCAAAGAGACCTTAGAGAGATTCGTGAGGCAAGGGAAATTTTGAGGGATATGGAAAAGGAGAAAGAATACCCTCCTCCTGTTGTTATTGTTGAAGGTAAAGAAAGAATTCCATGGGCGGCGGCCATATTCCTTTTTCTCTTCTTTATGTTCATCCTGGGTTTCAAAATCAAGATCGGAGACAATCAGATACAGGTATCTGCTGTGGAGTCTCAGGATATATATGAATATCTGGCTGATGTCTCTGAGAAGGGGATAAATTTTGCTCCTACATTGAAGGATTATGAAAACTACTTTAATGAAATAAATCAAGGAGGTAAAAAATGAGAAAAATTGCAGTTTTAATGGCAATTCTGTTCTTCTCCGTAAGCATTGTGGCTGCTGATATAAACAGAGATGTAGCGATGTTTGGGAGCATATTCTCCACAGCCATAAATGCTTCGGGGAGGGCAAGATTTCAGGTTTCACCCTTCGTGGTTGACGGGTATGGAGTGTTTTACTTTGTTCACAGTCCTGCAACGGAATTAGCCAGAAAGCTTATTCGTGTCAAGGTTTTAAGGAAGATGGGGGAAGGGGTAAAGGAAAGGATGGAAGGGATGAAAGGGATGACTGAGGAAGAAAAGAAAGAGCTTGAAGAGAGAATTAGGGAACTCAAGGAAAAGATGAAAGAAAGAATGGAAAAGAAAGAGAAAATTTCGAAACAGAGAATCCTTGAGGGAATAAAGAAAGCTATAATTACCTCTGCAGAATATGGAAATGTGCTGAAAAACGTTCCCGACAATTACTGGCTGTGCTTCGTATTTCAATCCCCAAAGAAAATAGGTAATGTTTATCTTCCCGGGCTTGTTGTAAAAGTAAAGGTAAAAGATGTTAAAAAATATGCTCAGGGCAAAATTAAACCAGAAGATTTTGCTAAGAGAATTATGATCCCTCCAATTCCGGAAGAACCTGAGGCTTCCCCACCACCATTCCCAATGCCAGAATAATTTTTAAGTGCTTTCAAGAGCCCCTTCCATTCTGGAAGGGGTTCTTTTTTATAATCCCGATCTTCTTGTTGACTCCTGCAATCCCATATTTGGCATTTTTGAATAAGAATTCTTGGCTATTTCTACCCTTTTAGCATGGCGACCATCTCAGCGCTGACCAAAGTTTGGATTGAATTAATTTCGAGTACAGATGGATAGGAATTTTTCAGCTAAGGACTTTTACGCTTTTTTGGTTGCAGGTTCAATTTTAAATCTAAGTGGAGCTATTCTGTAAGGGATTTTGATTCATAGCAAGAAAGATGACGCACCCACCCAGGATAAGAATTTGTTTTTTCCTCTGACTGGGAAAAGAACAGACAAATTACTTTTTCTGTCATTTAGTCCGGAGAATGAAAGAAACAAATCAAGGAGTCTCAAATATCCCTGAATATTAAAGTATATCTTTAGGTGGTGAGAAAAGACATGAAGAGAATAATTAACCTGACATTCTCTGGAGGTTACAAACACAGATTTAATGAAAAATAGTCCTTTTTTTAATATAATTCTCATATGCTAAGCTTAGATGATATTGTTAAAAATGCTCTTGAAGAAGACAGGGCATTCAATGATGTTACCACCTCCTTTGTTGTAGACCCCCAGAAAAAAGGGAAAGCAAAAGCTCTTGCCAAATCAGAGGGTGTTATGGCTGGCGGCTGGGTTGCCGAAAAGGTGTTTTTTACCATTGATCCGGAATTGGTCTTTGAACAGCTTGTGGGGGAGAGTGGCAGGTTTAAAAAGGGAGATATCCTTTTTACTGTGGAAGGAAGAATCTCTGCAATTTTAAGGGCTGAAAGGGTTGCCCTTAACTTCCTCCAGAGAATGTGTGGAATTGCCACCACCACTTCAAGGTTTGTGGAAAAAGTAAAAGGAACTGGTGTCAAAATTATGGACACGAGAAAAACAACCCCTCTTTTGAGAACCCTTGAAAAATATGCGGTAAGAGCTGGCGGTGGGGAAAACCACAGGTTTGACCTTGAGGAAATGGTTCTTATAAAGGAAAACCACATTTTTGCAGTGGGGTCCCTAAGAGAAACGATAAGAAGGGCTAAGAAAAGCGAGAAATTTATAGAAGTTGAGGTAAAAAACATAGATGAATTGAAAATCGCACTGGAAGAAGGAGTATCCAGGGTTATGCTGGATAACTTCTCCTTGGAGGAAATAAAAAAAGCTGTAGAAATAGCAAAGGGGAAAATAGAGATTGAAGTCTCCGGAGGAGTGAGGCTTGAAAATGTAAGGCAGATAGCAGAAACCGGAGTGGACATGATTTCTGTGGGCTATCTTACCCACTCATTTACTTCTTCGGATATAAGTTTGATTTTAGAGGCATAACTATGAGTGAAGAAATAATTTCCGATGTCCTTGTTATAGGAACTGGTATTGCCGGGGCAACCCTTGCATGGAAAGCTGCCGAACAGGGATTAAAAGTAGCAGTTTTAACAAAAGGGGAGAAGCTTCATGAAAACAATACTTATTATGCGCAGGGAGGAATTGTATCTCTTGGAGAAGATGATAGTCCTGAGCTTCTCGCTCGAGACATAATTAAAGCAGGGGGCGGAATAAACAATTTAGAGGCAGTGAAAGTTATTTCAGAGGAGGGGCCGAAAATAGTGGAGGAATTTCTGATAAAGAAGTTAAAGGTCCCCTTTGAGTCGGAAAATGGGAAGTTCAAGTTCGGGAAGGAGGCAGCACATTCTAAGAGGAGAATCCTTTATGTTGGAGACCAGACAGGGAAAGCCATTATGGAACTTCTTGAAAGGGCAGTTGTATCTCACCCTAATATAAAAGTTTACACAGGTCATACTGCTGTGGACCTAATTACGAATACTCACCATTCAACCAATCCTCAGGAAATTTACAGGAAGCCTATTTGTATGGGCGCGTATGTTCTTGACCGATATACAGGTGAAATAAAAAGATTTTTTGCAAGATTTACCGCCCTTGCCACTGGAGGATTGGGAAGGATATATCTTCATACAACAAATCCTCCGGGTGCAAGAGGTGACGGTTTTGCTATGGCTTCCAGAGCAGGAGCAAGGGTTATCCATATGGAATATATACAGTTCCATCCCACAAGCCTTTTTCACAGAGACGCAGATGGTTTCTTGATTTCCGAAGCAGTCAGGGGGGAGGGTGCAAAGCTTCTTACTCGAAATGGTGAGCCTTTTATGTATAAATATGCGCCCCAAGGAGAGCTTGCTCCAAGGGATGTGGTCTCAAGAGCCATTTATGAAGAGATGCACAGGCGAGGAGATAGCTATGTTCTTCTTGACCTTGCTTCCTATGCAAAATTTGACATTCCTTCGAGGTTTCCTGGAATTTATAAAAAGTGTAAAGAGCTCGGGATAGACATTACCAGAGAACCCATCCCTGTGGTTCCTGCGGCTCATTATACAATCGGTGGTGTGTTCGTTGATACATGGGGAAGGTCTTCTCTGGATAGACTTTATGCTGTGGGTGAAATAAGCTGTACCGGTGTCCATGGGGCTAATAGGCTTGCTTCTACATCTTTGCTGGAAGGGCTTACATGGGGATGGAGAGCTGCAATAGATATGGCTTCAAAAGATGAGGATGCACTTCCATTTCACGAAATACCCCCGTGGATTAGACCAAAGAGAGAAGTAAAGGTAGACCCGGCACTTATAGTTCAGGACTGGGTTAATATAAAACACACTATGTGGAATTATGCAGGTATTATAAGGACAAAAAGGAGACTTGGAAGAGCTCTTTCTGACCTGGAATACCTTCACAAAAGGATAGAAGAGTTTTACAGGACCGCCAGGGTAAACGATGAGATAATTGGGCTCAGAAATGGGATAGTCTCCGCTCTCCTGGTTGTTAAAGCAGCAATTAGAAATGAAAAGAGCCTTGGTGCTCACTTTATAAAGGTTGAGGAAAATGGGGAGCTTTAAAAATGCAAAACAGAACAATTGCGAGGATTTTTGATGAAATCGCAGACTTTCTGGAAATAAAAGGAGAAAATCCCTTTAAAATTCGTTCCTACAGGAATGTTTCGAGAATTATAAGAAATTTTCCCATAAGAATCGAGGATTATGTAAAGGAAGGAGGAGACCTCAAGAAGATAGAAGGAATAGGTGAAGCCATAGCAAAGAAGATACATGAAATCCTCGAGACAGGGGATTGCAATTTACACAGAAGGTTAATTTCGGAGATGCCTTATTCACTTCTTTCCCTTCTCAGAATTCCGAATCTCGGTCCAAAAACAGTAGGGGTTCTTTATTATTCATATGGTGTAAAGAATGTTGAAGAGCTCAGAGAATTTCTTCAATCCGAAAGGGCCAGGGAAATTCCCAAACTTGGACAGAAAAAAATAGAGAAAATTCTCAGGTCTATGGAGAAGATAAAAGGTTATCTGGGTAAATTTACAATAGAAGAAGCCGAAGAGGCAGTGGTTCTTGCCACAGAGGAAGTGGAAGGCGCTCTTCCGGTGGGAAGCTACAGGCGCTGGGATGAAATCTTCGAGGATGTGGACATACTTTATTTTGGAAAACCATTAAAGTTTCCATGGCCTAAACGGAATTTCGAAAAAAAGATAAGATTCTTCTTTCCCTCCGGTATACCGGTAGATTTTTTTGAAAGGAGGAAAAGGGGGATTTGGTCTCTTCTGCTTACCGGACCTTCAAATCATATAGATTTTCTAAAGGAAAGGGCAAAATCACTTGGCGGTGAACTAAAAGAAGAAGGTCTTTTTATCAACGGTAAGGCTTTTTATGACTCAGAAGAGGAAATTTACAATGCTCTTTCTTTGCCCTGGATACCTCCAGAGATAAGACATTTAAATCCTGAGAGTGAGATACCTCTTGTGGAATTGAAAGATCTCAGAGGAGACCTTCATATGCACACAGACTGGACAGATGGGAGAGATACACTGGAAAGGATGGTTGAAAAGGCTACTTCTCTTGGTTATGACTATATAGGTATTACCGACCACTCCGCCTCTTCCAGAATCGCTGGAGGTCTTTCTTCAGAAAGAATTCTTGAGCAGGCTAAAGAAATAAAAAATAAGACTTTTCCAATAAAGGTTTTTGCTGGCTGTGAAGTGGACATTCTCGAAGATGGAAGGCTGGATTATCCTGACCTTATTCTTTCCAGGCTCGATTATGTTGTAGCATCTCCTCATTTAAAGTTGGATATGGGAAAAGACGAAATGACGAAAAGGCTTCTTCGTGCCCTTGATAATCCCTATGTCAGAATACTTGGCCATCCAACAGGCCGGCTTATAGGGAAAAGACCCCCTGCTGAAGTTGATTGGGAAAAAATTTTTCAGAAAGCAGAAGAAAAAAATATTGCAATTGAAATAAACTGTCAACCTGATAGACTTGACCTTCCTTACTGGTTAATAGAAAAGGCTAAAAAATACAGAATAAACTTTGCTATTGGAACCGATGCACATTCCACCACAACACTTGAGACACTAAGAAATTATGGAATTAAGGTGGCAAGGAAAGCTGCTTTATCACCCGATAGGATTATAAATACCTGGGATAGGGAGAGGCTGGAGGCATTTTTTAGAAGGGGTAGTTGATTGAATCCTTTAAGGATAGAAAAGGTCCTTCTTCTTTTCCCCAGAAAAACAGAAAAGAGATGGGAAAATTTTTCCTTTCCTCCTTCTATACTTTTCTTGGTAGGTGGACTGGAGAGGAAAGGTTTTTCTGTAGATTTTTCCTATCTTGAAATCCCTTCATTAAAGCTTTCTCCCTCCAGGAAAATTTCTGATTATCAGGTTATAGGAATTACAGTCTTTGATGATTTTTTTCTGGAAATAAGTGAATTTGTGTCAAAGTTGCCTTCCGAAATTCTTGTGGCTCTTGGCGGAATAACTCCTACCATGGCTCCTATGGAAACTTTCAAAATAATAGAGAGGGCCAATGTGGTTTTTGCCGGAGAGGGGGAACGTGCTTTCCCGACACTGTTGGATGCTTTAAGAAAAGGAGAAATATTAGATGGTCCGTGGGGATTGAGGCTGGGAAATAAAATCTATTTTCGAAAAGGCGTGATAAGAGAAGACCTTTCTTTAACTCCCATATCTTTTTCAGTTTTTTCTGAAGAATTTTTGCAAAAGGGTCTTGAACTTGTTGTTTCAAGAGGCTGTCCCAGGAGCTGTATATTCTGTACCCATGTCCATGGCAGAATACAGAGGCAAACTCCACCAGAAAGGATAAAGAACTGGCTTCAAAGATTTAAAGATTCAGGCGGCAAAACTTTGGTGAACCTTGCCGATGACGATATCCTGCTCTATCCTGAATATGCTAAAAAGGTTTTTTCTGTTTTAAAGCAGGAAGGCTTTTCTATCTGGGGAATTCAGACTTCTATGGATAGCCTGCTCAGGGAAGATGCTTTTTATGCAATAATGGAAGCGCCTTTTGTTTCGGAGCCAGTAGTATGGATAGGCACAGATGTTTTTATTTCTTCAAGGGCGAAGAGACTTGCAAAGAAGGCTAAAGAAGATGAAATTGAAAGAGTCGTAAAAAAGCTTGATTCTATTGGTGTAAGGAACTATCATTACTGGATTCTCTCTGACTGTCTTTCCACACTCGATGAGTTCGCGGAGGAGTTCTCCTTTGTTGCTTCACTCGTGAGGAAATATAAAAGTTTTCATCTTCTTCCTAATTCCCCGTTCCTTATTCCATATCCCTACACCCCATCTTACAAAAGGGCCCTCCTTAAATGCAGGGATAAGATAGTTTACAGAGCTGTTGTGAGAAAAAATGGCGTAGAATATCCTATCGTTAAATACGAAAAACCGCAATCTTTTGAACTGCACGAACTGTTAAATCCTGAAAAGAGTTTAATCCCATGGATAAAACCAGGGGAATTTCTGGAATATTTGAGAAATTCCCAGATCGAAAAAGCCGCATCCATGTTGGTTTCTCTCGGTGTAAAGTTGACACTCTAACCCTGAATTTAATTTTTACTCCTTCCCAGTAAATGATAAGATTGAATGAGAAAAAAGGAGAGTACGATGAGAATAGAACAATACAAAGAGAAAGGCCTTAAGTTTGATTTCGGGAAAGAGGGTTTTAGGAATGGGATTTATTTCCTAAAGGAACCTTTATCAGTTGAGGATGCAAGAAGAAAAGGAGCTGAAGCTATTTCTGTTCTAAAAAAACTTAAGGCGGGCGAAGGGAATATCAAACTTGCGGGGTTGTCCGCGGAAATGAAAGAAGCATTTTTTGAGGGTGCTATACTGGCGGATTATACCTTTGACAAATACAGAAAAAAAGAAGAAGAATCCAGAGAAGTTGTCCTATATGTGGATGAAAGAGAAGGTTTGGATACTGCATTGAAAATAGGTGAGGTTGTTTATTTCGTAAGGGATATTATTAACGATTCTCCTGAAAATATTAATCCTGAATCTTTCAGCGAAATAGCAAAATCCTTAAAGGGAGTTGATGTATTTGTTGGGGATGAAAAATGGCTTAAGGAAAATGGATTTAACGGGACAATTGCTGTGGGTAAAGGTTCAAGTAAACCTCCCAGGGTGGTGATTTATCGATATAAACCCGATAAACCAGCGGGCAAGATTGTCCTTGTGGGCAAGGGAGTAACCTTCGACAGTGGAGGTCTTCATCTCAAGCCCGCCAAGTCAATTAAAGGAATGCACATGGACATGTCCGGTGCAGCAGCAGTACTTGGTATTGCTAAAGCAATTGAACATATGAAATTCAAATATGAAATAGTGGGAATAATGCCCCTTGCAGAAAACCTGCCTTCTTCCAAATCTTACAAACCCTCTGATGTTGTGGAGATGGCCAATGGAAAAACAGTGGAAGTTGATAACACTGATGCTGAAGGTCGACTATTACTTGCAGATGCTCTTATTTATTCTGAAAAGGAGAATCCTGATCTGGTTGTTGACCTTGCCACCCTCACGGGTGCTGCTGTTGTAGCACTTGGAGAGCTGGTGGCTGCGCTTTATTCGAGAGAAGAAGAAGATGCGAGAGAATTCGAAATGGCATCGAAAAGGACAGGGGAATATGTGTGGAGGATGCCGCTTTTTGAGGATTATAAAGAAGAGCTGAAATCAAAAAGGGCGGACATAAAAAATGCCGGTTATGGAAGGAGCGGAGGTTCAATCATGGCAGCTCTTTTCCTTGGCGAATTTATTGAGCTTGAAAGATGGGTTCATCTTGACATAGCCGGCCCGGCTATGCTTAGTAAACCTTTTTATTATATGCCTGAAGGGGGAACAGGGTTTGGCGTAAGACTTCTAATTCAATATTTGAGAGGTGAAAAATGAGGTGGATAGCTTTTCTATTTTTAATTCTTCCACTTTTTCCTGCTAACATAATTGGAAATTACATTCCTGCAGAAGGAGAGAATCCTCAAGGAAAAAGAATAGCCGTGGGTAGATATGAATCCACTACAAAGAAAGACGGGATATTCTGGATAAAAAATGTCACACCAGGTAAATACATGGTTTATGTGGATGGGGAAGAATATCAGGAAATAGAGGTAAACGGAGAAGACATAGGACTATGGATTTATGGCGCTGAGAAGGAAGTTTACATTTCAAGAAGCAGAACATTTATGCGTAGAGAAAAGGCCATACCTGAAAAAAGGAGCCTCAGAGAATCGCTTTACATGGCTGGGAATGTAGACCATTATGCAGAGAAATTAACTTATTCACATTTTCCCCCGGGCGCAAGATATTATTTTGATGGCATTAGAACTTTTCCAGAAATTCTTGATTTTGCTCCCTTTTCTTCAATTTCTGAGACGAAGATAGAACACGGATTCCCTGCAGGAAAGGTGAGGATTTCCCTTGTCCCGGAAGATTTTGCGGGTTTTGAACTGGAAGGTTTTTTCCTGAGGACTCAGAATAGGAGTTCATCTTTGAGCCTCAATCCTTCCTACGATACAAATGCTAAATTTTCTTATTTTAGAGGAGATTATGGTGGCTACTTTTCCGCAGGTAAAAGAAAGGATAATTTTAGTTTCCCTGAAAATTGTGAGAATGACCTCTCCAGATTTTATGCCAGAGTAAGACTTAACTTTGCTGAGGCTTTCTTTATTGGCGGAAGGGAAAAATTTTCCGGGCTTAGAGAAAATTTAAATGCTCCTCTGGAATCCTCATGGTCCGGAGAAAGAAAATTTTTAAGTTATGGAGTAACGCTTTCAACTGATGGATTTTCTATTTCAGCAGCTCATTCCAGTCTTGATGAAGATTACAATCCTTCAAGCTTTTCCTCTTCCTATTATGATGTTACATATGATAGGTGGTGGGGAGGAAATAGGAAGGAAAATGATAAAAGGTCCCTTGATTACTTGAATTTCTCTTCAGTTTTTTTTACCAGGAGTTTTCTTGGGACTAATAATTTTATTTCTGTTGGAGGTGAATTCGTTAGAAAAGGAACTGAAATTTCAATAGAATATCCACAGGAGTTTCTCTTTTACCACGGAGAACCTTCTTTCGCAATACTAAGAAGTCAGGAAAATATGAAATATTCCATTTACAGGGCAAATTTCTGGATTGAGGACAGTATAACAAGTGGTAATGTGAACTTTACTGCTTCTCTCGGATATGAAGGGGAGTGGTTTAGAATAGGTGAGGTGAGTTCTCCTTTCGCAAGTTTTTCTCTTTCTCCAGCCGGAGCAATTCCATCAGTCACAATTTCAAATCCCCAGACAAAAATGCTTCATCTTTTTTCAGGAAGAGCTGGCTTAGCTTATGATGGATTCAGGAACGGCTTTTTGGTCTTAAGGCTTTATACAGCTTTCAGGATGGCACCCCTTCCTGAGTCTGCAGTTCAAAAGGCAGCTTCAACACTTGGTTATTCAAAGTATCTGTGGGCAGACGATGGTGACGGTATGCCCGAAGAAGGAGAGTTTGATCTTCTCTATACTCATTTAGCGCAGTCCTCAATGGAAGAGCTTAAGCCTTTTTCTTCATACCTTGAGCCTGAGAGGAATTATGATTTTGGGATTGGAGTGTCTTCAGATCTTCCAGCAGGTATAACTGCTGATTTTGACTTTTTGTACAGACAGAATACAAGACTTTATTCTGAATTCTGGTATATTGAGACTCTTCAGGGCTGGAGGATATTTTCAGCTTCAGACTGGATAAAAGGTGGGGAGTTTCCATATCAGTTTGGAGGAGTTTCCTGGTACAGACTGGTAAGGGATGAATATTTCAAGGGTTATACGCAGACAGCGAATAGAGATAAATACGATAGAAAGTATATTGAATGGAGATTTAACCTTCAGCGGGAGGGCAGGTTTTCATTCAGATTTGAATTTATAAGAAGAAGCCTGAAGCTCAAAATGGATCCATCTATTTCGCCTTTTGATCCGGGAGAGGCTATTTTCACATACAATTATTACTATGGCTATCCTGCAAAAGGGAAATTTTTCTCTCCTTATATCAATTCTCGCTGGTCAATGCTGTTTAATTCTTCATGGAGGGTAAAAAAAGACCTCTCACTTTATTTCTCTTTTAGAGCAAGGGATGGATATATAATTCCTGTTTATTATATAGATACAAGCATTTTAAGGTCTGGTTTATACGATTATCCCCAGAATTATGTAGCGCCAATGGGAGAATTTCGCCTTCCCACCTGGTGGAGGATTGATCTGGGGCTATCGCGAACCTTCTATTTTGGTAAATTTGCCCTTGAATTAAACGCTTTCGTTTATAACCTGACAAATAATAAAATAGCAATTGAAGAATATGAAGATATTGCTATTCCAGATTTTCTTTCTCCAAGGGTTTTCAATCAGCCAAGATATTTTGTTTTAGGTATAAAAATAAGGAGGTAAAAAATGAAATTACCTTTTGGGGAAATTGAAAACGGCATTTTAAAAATGAAATTTTCTTCTGCTGATTATTCAGTGGCAACAGTAATTGCGGGAATAAGAGAGCATCTTGATGTGCTTGAGGAAATGGGAGTTGAATTTCTCGGTATAGAAACTGAAATAGTTACAGGTCCGAGAATAACATTCACTCCTGTTCCAGTAGTGGCCTTTTTCCGCTGCATTTCTGACAATTGTGAGGAAAAGTTGCTGAAGGCTTATAAAATGGTATGGAAAGGAATTGTTCTTAATTTTCCTGACGAAATTGAATGGGCAGAAGCAAAATCTTACTTTGCCAATTTTGTCTCTTCTCAGGCTGACCTTCTACTTGCAAGGGTGGAGGCAGAAAAAGAGGAGTGAGGAAGCTCTTATTAATATTTTTAGCCCTTCCGGTTCTTGCTCTTAACACAGAGCTTCAGTGGGTTGAGGTGCATGTTTCTCTTACCAGAGCCGGCAAGGCCTCTATTACTTACATTACGCGATGGAAGGTGAATGAGGGTGTTATGCAAGGATTCTATATGGAAGGGATAGGGGAAGAACCCCATTTTAATCTCAGTGGATGTTTTATACAGGACAACAGAGGACGGAAAATTCCTTTAAATGTAAAAAGGCTCAGCAGGTATAAGTATGACATATATAATCCTTCTGGAGTTCCTCCAGGAGAGTATTTTTTTATAGTAAATTTTGCGGAAGATTTTGTAAAGGAAGGATATCTTGCCTATACCACAAGCGATCAACATGGAAAACTCGTAGTGTTTCACTGGTCTCCAACTGAATGGGAATACTCTCTTTCACATGAAACAGTGTACATCCATTTTCCGATTGGGGTTTCTAAACAAAAACTTACAATAGAGGATGCAAATCGTATTGGATTTCTCACTGAAAAATGGGTGAATCAAAATTATAAAATTGATTATTTCGGCCAGAAGTTCAGAGGTAAATATTATTTTTCCGTTCTGTTCCACAAGGAGAATTTGCATCCCAGAGAAGGAATGTTAATACAGGTTTACCTGCCTGCCAGATATTTTAATCTGATAGAGCATGGGAGACCTGTGGAAAAAGTCAGGGGAAAGAAAACAGGATTTAAAGAAAGGTTGCCTTTTTATATTATATTTCTGTTTATCTTTGCGCTTGCAGCTTTTACGGCCACCAGGAAGGAATACAAAAGACGGCTGGTTCTTTCTCAGAAGGATGAGCTTTCATGGGTCAGGGAAGACTGGGTCCCTCCGAAAATAGTGGCACAAACCTTCAGAAAAAAAGGCAAAATTGCAAAATTGGACAGGATTGAAGCGATGTTTTTGCTTGGAGCTTCCGTGAACAATATACTTACCGCTATAGCCCTATCGCTTGAAGATAAGGGAGCAATAGGAGTTTTGTCAAAACAACCTCCAAAGTTAGCCCCAGCTCCTATATCTCCTTCAGGGTTGCTTTATTATGAAAAAGATTTCCTTTCTGCCCTGAGACCCAATGGAGCCCTTGACAAAAAGGGAGTGGAATTTCTACTAAGGGACATGGCGGATAGAATTTCGGAGAAAAGCTGGGATTGTGACCTTGAAGCTACAAAGAAATATTACAGGAAGCTTTATTTCGCAGGAGATAATCCCGATTCCTTCTTTGTCAGAACATATTCCACCCATTCTAATTACAGTTTTTGGAGAAATTCAACTTCAGGCTATGCAGTGAGCACAGATTACGCAAGTTTCATAAATTCAGATGCCTGCCACAGCGCCTGTTTTTCACACGATGCCTGCCACAGTGCCTGCCACTCGGCCTGCCATAGTGCCTGCCACTCGGCCTGCCATAGTGCCTGCCACTCGGCCTGCCATTCTGCCTGTGTGTCTGGAGGTGCACATTGATCCCTGCCTGGATAGATGAGTTCTCAAGCAAACTTAAAGAGATTGTCTTTTTTAGAGAAGAAGACAGGGTTCTTATTATTCCACCCAATCAGGTTTATTCACTGAATGAGACAGCGGTGAAACTTTTGAAATTTCTATTTGAAGGAGGAAGTCTGAGTAGAATAATAGAAACAGGAGGAAAACAGGTCTCTGAGGATATAATTTCTTTTTTAAAGGATCTGAAAGAAATTGTAGAGGGCCAGTTCAGGGAGGATAATGTTCACGCCACTGAATTCGAAGCCTATAAGAAAAATTTTTATTCATATCCTGTCCTTTCTGAATTTAGTGTTACATGGAGCTGTAATCTTGACTGTAAATTCTGCTACAGAAGCTGGAAACATAGTCCTGAACTTACCACTTTAGAGGCTAAAAGGGTCATCTGGATGATTAAAAACCAGGCAAAATTGCCATTCATAAGTTTTACCGGTGGGGAACCTTTGCTGAGAAAAGATATTTTTAAACTTATCAAATATGCAAGAAGTATAGGGCTAAAAGTTAATTTGATTTCCAATGGTACCCTTATTAATAGTTCGGTGGCTAAAAAACTGAAAAAAGCAGGGCTTGGCTCTGCGCAGATAAGCCTTGAATCTCCTTTCCCTGAAATCCATGACGAGCTTACCAGGGTAAAAGGAAGCTGGGAAAGCACTGTGAATGGTATAAAGAATCTCCTTTCGGAGGGGATATATGTTCATACAAATACCACCATAAACAAAAGGAATATGGAATCGATGCTTGAATACCCCAGGTTCGTAAGTTCAATGGGAATAAAAAAATTCTCTGCAAATTTGATAATACCTGTGGGGGAGGCAAAAAAACACAGGAACCTCTGGATCAGATACCAGGAAATAGGGGATTTCCTGGAAGAAATGAAAGTGCGGTCCAGTCAATACGGAGTGGAATTCGTGTGGTATTCTCCCCTTCCTTATTGTATTTATAATCCCGTTGCAAAAGGTCTGGGGGCAAAAAGTTGTGCTGCATGTCATGGTCTTCTTTCGGTGGACCCCCAGGGAAATGTGCTTCCATGTTCAAGTTATCCGCTGAAGGTGGGAAATATTCTTGAACATGGTTTTGATAAAGTATGGTTTTCAGAGGAAGCAATGGAATTTCGAAATATGGGATACCTGCCAGAAAGGTGCAAGCATTGTGCTTTTAAAGAGATATGCGCAGGAGCATGTCCTCTTTACTGGAAAGCATGGGGAACAGAGGAAATAGAAAATGTTTAAGCTGGATATAAGACTCAGGATATTGATCAGCTTTCTTCTCGCATTTCTTGCCTTCACAATGCAAAATTCCGGAATGTCTGCTATCTTCTGGTTTCCTGTTCTTCTTCTTTCCGCCTTCTTTTTGTGGGTGAAAGGAGTTAGTGTGGAAGGTTATACGTATTATGAAACAAAGGAATGGAAAAATGTCACCCTGAGAGAATTTTTGCGAGCCGCATCCAAGGCAAAAAAGGCAAAGAAGCTCTCTACTACTTCTTTTATATCAAAGCTTGTCTTTGTAATAATGATTTTAATATTCCTTGGCGCTTTCTTAACTGCAGGAATTTTCCCGAAGACCCCTCTCTTTTATCTTATTTTTGATTCCTTGGTGATTTTTTCCATAGTCTTTCTTTCAGGGACAAGAAATATATGGATACCTCAGGATATAGACATTAAGCTTGATTCAATTCTATATTCTTATAACTTAATGAAGGAAGAGCCGGGATATGAGATAATACCCCAGTTTCTCGTGGGGAAAAGAAAAAATGGCAAGATGATTCCTATTGATGCCAAACTGTTCGTAAGGCTCAGCAATTCTCCTGATTGGTTTATAGGATTGCAGTTTCAGGTATCAGTAAACAGCGTTCAGAACAAAAAGTACCCTTATTTATACGGGGTAATTGTTATTAAAAAGAACTACCTGGATAAAATAACCTCTAAACTTTCTGCTGACTCTTCTCCGGCGAAATTTGCGAAAGAGAGATGCGGGATTGAACACAGAGGAATAATTATCAGGAAGGAACGAAATCCTGAAGTGGATGTTATTATTATTAGACAGGAAACAAATAAAGGACGGGGATATTACACG
>JAGHBF010000085.1 GCA_021161165.1 Candidatus Aminicenantota bacterium | reverse complement strand
CACTTATTGTGGGCTTTATCAATTTCTATGGATAACTGAAGCCTGTTTTGTCATGGAATTACTCACGGCAATTTTCGGCAGGTACTTTTCAAAGGATTTGAACTTCCTGTAAGCGTTTTCTGATAAAACTTTTATTTTAACCACAGAAAACAATTAAACTGAAAATTGAAAAAGAGAGTAAAATATTTATATGTTTCTTGAAAGAATAACGGTACTTGATTTGAGCAGGGTCCTTGCAGGACCTCTTGCTGGCTCAATACTTGCAGACCTTGGGGCCGAGGTTATTAAGGTAGAAAAACCAGGAACAGGAGATGAAACACGTGGTTGGGGTCCTCCTTTTGCAGGAGGAGAAGCAGCTTACTACATGAGCGCAAACAGAGGGAAGAAGTCAATTACCCTTGACCTTATAAAGGGTAAAGATGTCCTCCACAAACTTATCAATAAAAGCGACATTCTCATCCATAATTTTCTACCAGCAACGCAGGAAAAACTCGGAATATCCTATGAACAGGTTAAAAAAATAAAGCCAGACATAATTTGGGTCTCCATAAGTGGATTTGGCCCCTTTTCCAACAGACCTGGATATGACATTATAATTCAGGCCATGAGCGGGCTAATGAGCATAACTGGAAAACCAGAGGATGAACCTATGAAAGTAGGGGTAGCGATAACCGACGTACTTACCGCATACACAGCTGTTTATGCTACAATAGCTGCACTCTATAGACGTGAAAAAGAAGGGAAAGGAGCAAGAATAGATGTCTCTCTTATGGACACCTCTCTTTTTTCTCTGGTAAATATTGCCTATAACTATTTAATAGGAGGACTTATCCCTCAGAGAATGGGAAATCAGCATCCAAATATAGTTCCATATCAGCTCTTCAGGGCTTCGGATGGTTATTTAATAATAGGAATAGGCAACGATTCTCAGTGGAAAAAATTTGTGGATTTCCTAAATGTAAAAGCACTGAAGGACAGCAAATTTGCAACTAACAGGGACAGATTGAAAAACAGAGAAGAATTAATACCCCTGATTCAAAGGGAAATTGAAAGAAAACCCATGAAATTCTGGCTTGAAAACCTTGAAAAACTAAACATCCCCTGTGGCCCTGTTTTAAATGTCGCTGAATCAATTGAAAACTTCGGAGTGAAATCTGGTCTTATAACTGAGAAAAATCATCCTACTGCAGGAAGTATCAGAATAATGAGGAATCCCGGAATTTACGATGGTAAAAGAGCACCGATTAAAAATCATCCACCTCTTTTAGGTGAAAACACCAGGGAAATATTAACCTGGCTGGGTTATAATGAAAAGGAAATAGAACAAATGAAAAAGGAGGGAATAACATGAAAAAAATAGCCACTTTATTATTAATTTTATTAATTCCTTTTCTGCTCTTCTCTCAACAAACTGACCCTTTATGGCAAAAAGCTGAAGAGATAGTAAAAAACTCCATAATAATAGACGCCCATGAGGATGTTCCAACAACAATGCTTAAAGAAAATGTTTCCGTAAAAAGGACAAAGGGCCATTTTGACCTTCCGAGAGCTTTCCTTGGAGGGCTCACTGCTCCGTGTTTTGCAATCTATACCAACCACAGGTATGACAATAATCACCCTGCAGAACAGGGTCTTCATGCACTTGAAAAGGTCTATGAATTCGCCTACCAGAATAAAGACAGGGTTCTTATAGCATACTCTTATAAGGACATTCTAAGGGCCAAACAACAGGGAAAGATGGCTATTATTATCACCATGGAAAATTCCACTCCAATAGAAAATCCTTCTCAACTCCTCATCTGGAAAAGACTTGGCCTTAGAATGGCAATACTCACTCACATGAAAACAAACAAATATTCTGATTCGTCCACGGATATAGAAAAATGGGGAGGACTCAGTCCCGAAGGTAAAGAAATGGTTAAAAGAATGAACGAGCTTGGCATTCTTGTTGATGTATCCCATCTCTCTGATAAAGCTGCGGCACAGGCAATTGAGCTTACCACTTTACCCCCTGTGGCTTCTCACTCCTGCGTCAGAGCTCTTAACAACGTTGCAAGAAACCTCCCTGATGATTTGATAAAGGCCATAGCAGCTAAAGACGGAGTTATAGGAATAAACTTCTTCCCTGTGTTTCTTTCAGAAAAGGTAAGTAAGGAATGGGAAAAACTCATGAGTAGATACAATGAGCTCAGGGAAAAATACGGAGAAAATGCGAGAGAAATAATAAGGCAGGAAATGAAAAACTTACCAAAGGCAACTGTAAAGGATGTTGTAAGACACATTAAATACATAAGCAACCTTGTTGGAGTGGAACACGTAGGACTGGGAAGTGACTTTGAGGGAATCTCATTCACCCCTGAAGGTCTGGAGGATGTAGCAATGTTTAAAAACCTTGTGTATGAGTTGCTAAAAGAAGGTTTCACAGAGGAGCAAATAAAAAAGATCCTGGGAGAGAATTTCCTCAGAGTATTTAAAAAGGCTGATGAAGCCTACTGGAAAAATAATGCTTTTTGACATTGAAGAAAAGACAAAGTTCTGGGAAAAATTTCCTCACTGGTCTATAGCTCTCTTCTTTCTGGTTATCTTCTTTGCTTCATTAACCCTATCATATGTAATTCTGAATCACGCTGCTACTTTAAAACAAGCTTTGATCGGTGGGTCTATATCCCTGGTCTTTTCAGTATTTTCGATTCTATTTTACAGAATAGAATACTCAAATGAAAATCTGGTTAAATCATTTCTAAATTCTCTTCTGCTCGCACTTGCCTTTTTCCTTATCTCAAGCTTTCTTGTAATGCTTGCTGTAATTGTCGGACCAAATATAGCCCATGGACTCAGAATAGAGGCAATGAAGTTACTTTTATTCAGTTTTCAACAAATCGCAACTTCATTTCTTCTCCTTTCTCCTGCTTTTCTATCTATAATTTCTCTCGGGCGAATGATAATCCGAAAATGAATTATTATAAAGTGGCTCTTCCTGTTCCCATCCCATCTCTTTTCACATATTATTCTGAAGAGCAAATTCAACCGGGTACAATTGTCAGAGTTAATTTTAGAGGTAAAACACTCCAGGGCGTTGTGTGGGAAAGAACACTACCAGAGGAATTCCAGGTAAAACCAATTTTAACTATTTATCAAGAAAGAATCAGCCATCAAATGATGAGGCTGGCTGAAAAACTGGAAGAAATTTATCTGCACCCCAGAGGGATGTATGCACAATTAATGGTACCCCCTGGTAGACTTTCTCCCGATATAAAAAAATTTGCTCCAACCCCTGAAGGAATTTTCTGCGCTATTGATGGCAATGAAACAGAGAAAAAACTAATAACGCTCCTTCTCAAAGTTCCTTATACAAAGACTTACATAAGAAGAAAACTCGGAAAAAGAATCGATTATTACTTGAGAAAACTTTTATCCCTTAGTTTTATAATAGGATTTGAAGAGGAAAGCAAGCTTACATCGTGGTCAGGTAAAAGGGATCCCTATCTTTTTCCTCAAATACCTCATGCAGAAATAGACATTGAAGGAAAGAATGCTGCAGAAGAAATAAAAAAATCTCTGGGAAAATTCTCCACTCATCTGCTTTTTGGTGTTACAGGAAGCGGAAAGAGCTTTGTCCTACTTGATGTAATAGAGGAAGTTATAAATAAAGGCGGAGGTGTTATCTATCTGGTTCCTGAAATTTCAATGGTGCCTTTCCCATATCAGCTTCTTTCAAAGAAATTCGGTAACGTGGAGGTTATTCACTCTTTACAGACACGAGGCATGAAGAGTGGCAGCTGGGAAAGACTTAAAAGAGGAGAATCAAAAATCGCTCTTGGTCCCCGCTCTGCTCTCTTCGCTCCTGTGAAAAACCTGATGCTTATTGTGGTTGACGAGGAACATGACCTTTCCTATGATCAGGAAACCTCTCCAAGATACAGAACCCTGGATGTGGCGATAGAACGGGCGAAAATTGAAGATGCCACAGTGGTTCTCTCAACTGCCACACCCAGCATTGAGACATATTATAGGGCTAAAAAAGGAGAATTTGCTCTCCACAAAATTACCAGAAGATTAAATAATCTGCCACTGCCAAGAGCAGCTGTCATATCAATGAGGAAAAAGAAGCATCTTATATCAGATGAGTTCGCAAGAGCCCTAGAAGAGGAATACGCCAGGGGAAATCAGGCTCTGGTCCTTATGAACAGAAGGGGTTTTTCCTCTTACTACTACTGTCCTCAATGCGGATATGTTGCATTGTGTCCCCACTGTGAAATACCTTTAACATACCATAAAGAAGAAAATTACCTTGAATGCCATTACTGTGGGTATAGGGAACAACCTCCTTCAGTCTGTCCTCATTGCGATTCAGAGATGAAACCCGCAGGGGCCCCGGGCCTTCAACGGCTCGTAGAATCCTTTAGAGACAGATTTCCCGATCTTAGAGTGGAAAGGTTTGATGCCGATGTTGGAAGGAGCAAAAAAAGAGCCCGACAGATTCTCAGAGACTTTTATGACGGAAAAATAAACGTGCTTGTAGGAACTCAGCTTATTTCCAAAGGACATAATTTCCCTGGAGTTACACTCGTTGGAGTCTTCTTTCCCGACCTTCTTTTAAATTTTCCTGATTTCACTGCCTCAGAAAGAACTTTTCAACTTATAACACAGATGATTGGAAGAGCCGGAAGAACTGTGGAAGGCAAAGCATTTGTCCAGACTAATTTTCCTGAGCATCATGCAATAAAACTCGCAGCTGAACAGGACTATGAAGCATTCTTTTTAAGGGAGATAGAATTAAGAAGAAAACTCCTCTACCCACCCTTCGTGAAATTAGTAAGAATTCTGATTGAGGATAAGGACAGGAAAAATCTCGGAGAGAAGTCAAGAAAAATCTTTGAATTATTGAAGGATTTCAGGAAAAGGGGACCTGCAATGGCTCCCTTTAAAAAACTTGCTGGTAAATGGAGAGCTCATATATTTGTTGAGTTCGAAGGGGAAAGCCACTGGGAAGAATTTAAAAAACTCTACAGGCAAAACTTTCATATCTTCAGGGGGACTTCTATCATAGTCTCTCCATCCCAGGTCCTTTAAAGCGATTTTAAAGCCCCAGGGCTGTTATTATTTTGTCAGACTTTCTTATTGAACTATTAGGGCAGCCTTTCTTGCTACAGAAGGTTATTGCGTTGTTAAAGCTGAAGGTATCATCAAGGAAGAGAACATAAATATACCCCTCTCCGCAATGGTCACAGGTAGATAAAATGGGAAGTTCCCTGTCACAAATAAAACACAGAAATTTTACAGTCTCTCCCTCTTCAACCTCTCCCTTGAGAAAAACAGATGTGCTGTCTCCAAGTATTGGAGAAAGGACAACTACCCCTTCTTCACCATTTAATTTCCTGAAGGCCAGTTCGATTCCAGGATAGCCATTTATTTTATGTTCCTCTGAGATAAGGTCATGCCCCTCAGCGCACATTGCTTTTGTAACTATAAGCTCCTCGCGGGGAACCTCCCTCGCAGGAATTTTCAATCTACCTTTTTTATCAAAACTTTGACTCATTCACACCTCCCAATTTTAATTTTAGAACAATTCAGGAATTAAACCACTGGTAAATTAAATTACTGCATGCT
>JAGHBF010000024.1 GCA_021161165.1 Candidatus Aminicenantota bacterium | reverse complement strand
CTCTTTATCTTATACGCCATGGAGAGTACAATCAGAAGGATCCAAGAAGTTCTTTTGTTGGAAAAGGGCTTGTTCCACTTGGAATTGCACAGGCAAGGTTGGTTGCGGCCAGATTGAGGACATATCCGGTTAGGTTTGATTCTCTTTATTCCAGTACAATGACAAGGGCAATAGAGACCGCTCTTGTTATAAATCAGGATTTTCCTTATCTGAAGCTTAAAAAATCCCCTCTTATAAGTGAATGTACTCCACCTGCCTGGAGAATTAAAAAAATTGATATGAAAAGGGCTATGACCTGTAAAAGGCGATTGGATAGAGCATTTAAGGTTTTCTTCGTCCCAGCTGCGGATGGTGAAAAGAATGACATTGTAGTCTGCCACGGAAATGTTATTCGCTACTTCGTTACAAAAGTCCTTGGAGTGGATACCCGTGCCTGGTTGAATATGAGCATATACAATTGTAGTCTTACTGTGGTGAGGATTTATCCTGATGGGCATATGAAGCTTGTATCTTATAATGATATCGGGCACATACCGCCGAGTATGCAAACACAGCCCGGTCCTGAAGAGGAATTAAAGCTGCTTAAGGTCCCGGCTTTTAAGCACTGACAACTGAGCTTCTACTTTAACATATTAAAAAGTGGTTATTCTTCTTTTATCCATACAATCATCTTTCCCGGGGTTCTATTGTCCCAGGCAAAATAAGGAATTGCAGTAAGAATGCTTCCATCAGCTGCTTTTCCTTTCAGAACAACCAGACCTCCGAGAAAAGATGGTTTGTATTCTGCACTGAATTTTGCTTCTGCAGATACAACTTTATTAAGGATGTCCTTCCCATTGTCTGCCTCTTCGAAACAAAAAACAACAGGTCCTCTTTGAAACGCAACCCTGTCTGTATCGTCTTTTACCAGGGGATGAGCCACTACCCTTCGTACCTCCATTGGCAGAAAGAGATTTATGACATCTCCTTTGCTCCATTTTCTGGTAATTTTCACAAATCCCTTTTCAATTTTCAGGGGAATTGGTTTTGAATTTACTTTCAATTCTGGGCGAACTTTCTTTTGTTTTTTAAAACGATATAGGTCACCTGGTATAGGCTTTCCTATAGCCCACTCGGGAATTCTGACAAAAATAGTAAAAACAGAGGATTTTTCCGGAAAGATTTCTATTTTAATTTTTCCATCCCAGGGATAATCTGTCTTTTGTAACAGGTGAATTTTTTGGTCCGCGATTGCCAATTCCGTTTCGTTTTGCCCAAAAAGTGTAATGTATATTGAATTATTTCCTGTTGCATACATGTATTTCCCAATAGTGGGAAGAAAACGGGCGAGGTTGGTAGGGCAACAGGCACAGCTGTACCATGGCTTTCTTTCGAGTCCTCCTTTAGATTCAAGAGGATTCACATAGAAGAAATGGTCTCCAGAGAGGGAAATTCCCGCCAGAAGGGCATTGTAAAGAGTTCTTTCCAGAACATCCACGTATTTTCCATCGCCGGTAAGAAGAAAGAGCCTGTGGTTGAAAAATACGTTGGCTATAGATGCACAGGTTTCAGAATACGCATCAGCATTGGGAAGTTCATAGGGTTTTCCAAATGCTTCACCTTCGCTTCTTGAACCCACACCTCCTGTTATATAAATTTTATGCTCCACAATGTCTTTCCATAGAGTTTTTGCTGTTTTTATATAAATAGGGATATCAGCAGCTGTTCCAACATCGAGAAGTGCAGAATACATATAAAGGGCTCTTACCGCATGTCCTACAGCTTCCTTCTGTTTAATCACTGGCTTATGAGCCTGCATATATTCAGGCTGGTTATACACTGCAAAGTCAGAATCGCTGGCAAACATTCTCCTGAAGGGGCATCTCCCTCTGGCATCGAGGAAGTACCTGGCGAGCTTCAGGTATTTCTTATTTCCAGTTACACGGTATAACTTTACAAGACCTATTTCTATTTCCTGATGTCCCGGATAGGCACATTTTTTCCCCTGCCTGAATACTCTGTCTATAAGGTCGGCGTTTTTTATAGCAATTTTAAGAAAATTTTCCTTCCCTGTTGCAAGATAATATGCAACTGCTGCCTCATACATGTGCCCTACATTGTAAAGTTCATGGCTCGTAAAAAGATTGCTCCATCGGTAAGGTCCTGCACCTGGAGGAGGGTTTTCTGGGTCAACGGTTCTTGCAGTGTAAAGATAACCATCTTTTTCCTGAGCTTTCGCTATCACAGAAATTAAGTTATCCATGTATTTTTCAATAGAAGGGTCTTTTCTCAGCATAAGATAATAGGCGACCCCTTCCAGAGTTTTGAAAACATCCGAATCATTGTACCTTCTTCCCACAAATTTTCCTTTTTTAAGGCCCGCAGCTTTTTCAAAATTTGCGATTCTTCCAGTTTCCTCATTCATTTTAAGTACGTGGGGAATTGTAGTTTCCAGGGTTGTTTTGAGCCTTTCAGCAAATAGACCGCTTCTTAAATGAACTCTTTTAAAATCTGCTGGTTTCAGAGGATAATCTCCAGCAAATTCCGGTATTGCTAAAAATAAAAGCCCTGCTAAAATGATTGTGGCATAAATCAATTGCCTTTTCATATTTCCTCCTTTCAAGTAAATCTTACTAAAAAAGGGAGGAAATTTTAATCTTTATACAAAGTGTCTTACAGGGAAAAGTCGGGCTTTTACTTTGGGGGGTGGCTTTATCGTTTTGCTTTATATTTTTTATTTTGTGGGGGATGTTAAGTGAGGATTTTCGACTGAAGCTTTTCTCATTTTTAATAATGCCATCTGTATTTTATTTTCAAACCACTCCTTCGATTTGAAAAATTTACTTCCAGATGTGAACTAAACAGAAAGGATAATGAGCTTTGATTTTGTAAAGTGGAATTGTTAAGCTTTCCCTGGGATGAGTAACCCGCTTGATAATGTATCTATTCGCGAGAAAATAGGGCAAATGTTTATGGTGGGCTTCAAGGGACTAAGACTCACAGTAGGGGCAAAAGAATTCATCTCACGGAATAGCATTGGCTTCGTTGTTATTTTTTCGAGAAATGTAGAGTCTCCGTCTCAGGTTATTAAATTAACTAATGAAATCCATTCCCTTGGTAAAATTCCTCCCATGATTTTTACAGACCAGGAAGGGGGGCTTGTATGCCAGTTTGGAGAAATGGTATCCACCTTTACTTCCCCGATGGGAATTGCAGCCACTACAGACCTTAAAAATGCAGAAATTGCTGGAGAAGGTATAGGTAGAGACCTCTCAGCTTTGGGGATAGACGGGGTGCTTGCCCCTGTTGTGGATGTTAACTATAATCCCGATAATCCCATAATAGGTGCAAGGGCTTTTTCTGACGACCCTGACACAGTTACGAGTTTTGCCGCACATTTTGTCTATGGGTTGAAAAGGACCGGTGTTGCCCCTGTTTTGAAGCATTTTCCTGGGCATGGTGGGACAGGTGTGGACTCTCACCATAAATTGCCAATAGTGGCGGAGAGTGAAGAGTACACAAGAGCAATGAACATAAGGCCTTATTTTATCCTTGCCCCCGAGGTGGATTTTATAATGACAGCACACGTGAATTTCCCCTGGGTGGACGAAGCCCATACTCCTGCCTCTTTCTCTGAGTATTTTATAAATAGGATATTGAGAAGGGAGATTGGCTTCAAAGGAGTGGTTTTTACAGATTGCCTTGAAATGGGAGCCATCAAGAAAAATTTTTCTCCAGAGGAGATAATAAGAAAAGGGATTAATGCGGGTGTGGATGTTTTTCTCGTAAGTCACAGCCTTAGATTTCAGAAAGTTCTCTTTGAGAAACTACTGGGTCTTGTTAAAAGGGGAGAAATACCCGAGGAAAGGATAAACAGCTCCTATGAAAGAATTTTAAACGCAAAGAAAAAATACGGGGTTTTGAAGAGGAAGAAGAATCCCTTGCATGCATCTTTGAGAATCAACAGGAAAAAGGAGGAAGAAATCTGTCGCAAATCCATTGTGGTGCTGAGGAATAAGAAGGGTCTTATCCCTATCCCTGAAGGGACAAAACTCGGCATTATAGAATGGGCCAAAGCACCCGCCACTATGCCCCTTGAAGCTGCTTTTGAAAGGTCTTATCTGATAAATATTGCAAGGGAATATTTCCCGAGAGCCGAAGTGCTGATTCTTCCTCCTTTTATTAAAGAATACAAAACTGCGGAGCATTTTATAAGAACACACAGCGTAACTATAGTTGCTCCATATTCGAGATTTCCGGAGGCCGAGAAGGTTCAGGGAGAAATGATAAGAAGATTTTTGAGTTATAAGGAGAATATAATTGTAGTCTCTCTCGGTAATCCCTATGACATAAGAGAATTTCCGTTTGCCCACACTTTTGTGGCGAGTTTCGGATTCAGGGAGTGTCATATTCGCGGGCTTTTTGATGTGCTTTCAGGAAGATCAAAACCCTTTGGAAGGCTTCCTGTAGAGATACGGGGAATTTTTCCAAGATGGCATAAATTTGAAGAACTGAAATAATTATAAGTGGATGAATTATAAGCACCATTTATAATAAATTTTTCCATTCCATTTGCCGTGGATAAGATTCTGGCTGTTAAAAAAGTGAGTCTAAAAGCCGCCGTTTTTTAAAAATAGCCGGACCAATAGTATGGGTTAAAATCTTAGCTTGAAAACTCTTTCTTTTCCAGAAAGGTCTTTAATAATTTCTGCATCCGGGAACATTTCTAATAATGCTTCCGAAATATGAGGGGAAATTTCAAGAAATAAGAATCCTTGTTTCTTCAAGAGTATTTTGGCGTCAGATATTATTCTTTTTATATGGGATAGGCCATCAGGTGGTGAAAGATACGCATCCTCGGGTTCATACTTCAGTTCAGGATAAATCTCCTCTCCCGGTGCTATGTAGGGGGGATTAGAGACTATTATGTCGAATTTTCCCCTGAAAGGAGATAAAAGGTCTCCACGGATGAAATAAACGTTTTTTGCACTGTTTATTTCTGAATTCTTTTTCGCAAGCGTTATGGCTAAAGGGTTTATATCTATAGCAAAAACTTTAACATCGGGACGAAGAGCCGCAATTGTCACTGCTATTATTCCCGAACCTGTACCAACATCTATTATAGTCTCTCTTCCCTTTATTTCTTTTAATACTTCCTCAATAAGTATTTCTGTCTCAGGCCTTGGAATGAACACCCCTTCCTGCACAATGAATTTTCTTGAGAAAAATTCCACCTGGCCAACTATATACTGAAGGGGATAACGCATCTTTCTTTTGTTTATGATTTCCATAAGCTTATTTTCGTCCACATCGTATTCCTTTGAATAGAGGTCCTCTCTATTTATACCGAGAAGTTTCATAACCATAAGCTCAGCTTCAAGATAGGGATTTTCAACGTAATCCTTCAGATGTTTTGTTGCAAGCCTTAAAGCTTCTTTAGAATTCAAGTGAATGATAGTTCCTGTTCCAGTCTTTTTGCCTGATGAAAGGCTATTAACCTGTCTATTATTTCATCCAGTTCACCATCGAGAACTTCCGGAAGATTGTAGACTGTAAAGTTTATTCTGTGGTCTGAAACCCTGTTCTGAGGGAAATTGTATGTCCTGATTTTTTCGCTTCTTTCTCCTGTTCCCACCTGAGCGCGTCTTGACTCCGTTATATCCTTTTGCTGTTCCTTCAAGGCTTTTTCATATAATCTTGCCCTGAGAATTTTCATGGCTTTCTCTCTGTTTCTGTGCTGTGATTTTTCGTCCTGGCAGCTTACCACTATTCCTGTCGGTATGTGAGTTATTCTTATTGCAGTATAGTTTCGGTTTACATTCTGCCCCCCTGGTCCTGATGCTCCAAAGGCTTCTATTCTCAGGTCTTTGGGGTCAATTTTAACATCTATTTCTTCGGCTTCGGGAAGAACTGCCACAGTAGCTGTGGATGTGTGTATTCTTCCCCCTGTTTCGGTTACCGGGATCCTCTGAACTCTGTGGACACCGCTTTCAAATTTCATGCGGCTAAAAGCACCTTTGCCCTTTAAAAGTAAAATTATTTCCTTGAATCCCCCAAGAGAGGACGGATGGGAGTCAAGGACCTCTATTTTCCATCCCTTCTTCTCTGCATATCTGGAATACATTCTAAAAAGGTCTGCAACGAAAAGAGCTGCTTCGTCTCCCCCGGCTCCTGCTCTTATCTCAAGGATTACGTTCCTTTCATCATTTGGGTCTTTCGGAAGGAGTAATCTTTTGAGCTCTTCTGTTATCTTTTCAAGCTTCTCGCTTAGAGTCTTTATTTCTTCCTCTGCAAGGCCTTTCAGTTCTTTATCCGAGGTTTCCTTTAAAAGCTGTTTTGTTTCCTTTAGTTCATTTTCAAGTTGCTTGTATTCTCTGTATTTGCTTATAATGGGCTGAAGTTCAGCATGTTCCTTTGCAAGCTCGCCGTATTTTTTCGGGTCCTGAAGAACATCGGGTGAAGAAAGGAGTTTCTCCAGCTTTTCAAACCTCTTTTCGAGGTTCTTCAAGTGGTTGAACATTATTTAACGTAGTTATCCCCGTATTTCTTCCTGAATTTTTCGACCCTTCCGGAGGAATCCATTATTTTCTGTTTTCCTGTGAAGAAAGGATGGCACAGATTGCAGACTTCTACGTGTATTTCTTTCTTTGTTGACTTTGTAACAAATGTATTTCCGCAGGCACAGGTAACCACGCATTCATAATATTCAGGATGTATACCTTTTCTCATATTATCCTCCTTATAATTTACATAGATATTATAACAGGCAAATCAAGGGGTTGTTTCGGATAAGCCAAGAAGATTTTTGAAACCTCGCAAGAGTAAATTCGTATCTCCTGGATTTCTCAATTTTACAAATATAATGTCTCTGTACTCCATCTCCACTCTTGAGATAATGGGGGCAAACTGAGAAAATGTCTGGGCTATATTGGAGATTAGAGCAGGATTGGGTGAAGTTTTCAAAACTACAAGAGCCGAAGAATTTTTCAGTTTTATTTTGATACATGGAATATGTTTGCTCTTTAGACATTCCCATCCCATATTAAGAATTAAGATTAATTCATCTTCAGATGCACTTACCCTGTAGAAATCCTCAAGATTATAATAAAATTCCCTCAGTATTCTTGGGGGAATATTCTGGAGTTTTTCTCTTAAGGCAAAAAATTTAGTTTTTTCAGCTTCTCTCATTCCTTCGTCAAAATCCCGGAAGTTTCCAATGACATTTTTTAGAGCCTCTTTTAGATTATGATAAATTTCTTCGATGGATGAAAAATACTCCAGATACACTTTAAGGTCTATGGTTTCATAAAACCATTCCCCTGCTTTTCCCGGGTTTTTAGCCGATTTTATTTCAACTCCGGTTACTTTTTGAAGTTCCTGTATTATTTTGTAGCTCTCTTCCTCTTTGTGTACAACTATCAGTTTGAATTCTATGTTGAACTCAGTTGAACCTATTGCTGAGAAGAAAACCTGTGGTAATCCAGTATTTTCAGCTTCCCGGATTAAAACTGGAATAATTGCTCTTGCATAGTGCTCAAAACCTCCCACTCTCTGTATTCTTTCCGCTCTTCTGACCAGACTTTTAAGAAATCGATTTTCGAGAAAATCCTTTATTTTTATTTTAAGGTGTTCAGGGAGAGGAGCCATATTTTCGTCAACAACTTCCACGTGAATTATTGCAATGCCCTCTTTTGTTTTAAATTCTTTGTAGAACATTATTCTATGGTCCGGATATATATGCCAGAGAATTCTGACAAGGTCTTCAAGGGATAGGTTTTCTGCGCGGTCGACTGCGGTTATAGCCGTAAAGGTTCCTCTTTTTGTGGGGATGTCCATTATATTTATCTGGATTTTTCCTGTCTTTAAGACCTTCTGAGCCAGAATTCTATTAGAGATCACAATTTTTGCCAGGTCTTCTATTCTTCTTTCTTCGAGATATTCTCTGGAGCGGGCCGAGACAAATTTTACCGTTTCTTCTTCTATTATCTGATCAAGAAGCTCTCCATGGTATTCTTTTTTTATTGCTTCAACCAGTTTTCCGTAAAGTCTGAGTTTTTTAATTTCTTCAGCTATAAGAGATTGTTTAGGCTTTGAACCGGAAATTACATACTCTATATCCTTAAAAATTTCTTCTTCATCTTTGACGATTTTCTCCATGTGTTTTTTATCCTCGATCTTTATTCCAATTATTATAACCCCGAGGTTTTCTTCTCTGTGTTCAAGATTGAAAGCCTTAACAAAATAAAGGTTCCAGTCCTTCTCGTGGAAAAGACCTATGGAAGAATCTGCAAGTCCAGGCCAGTCATATGAAATAATTCCATAGGTAACCATTTTGGGGAATTCCTGCCCCACTACTTCCCTTATTACAACCACTTTGCTTTTTCTTCCTGGTTCATCCCAGCCTTTAAGTAAAGCTACGATGAGTTCTCTTTGAGACTTTATTGGAAAATACTTCTGTGAGACATTGATTTCATGGACGTATTTTTTCAGGTCTTCCTTTGTTAAAACAGGCTTTTCTATCCTTTTAATCATCACTTCTAATATTAATTCACATGTAGAG
>JAGHBF010000069.1 GCA_021161165.1 Candidatus Aminicenantota bacterium | reverse complement strand
TGTTGAGAGAGGGACTTGACCTTCCGGAAGTCTCACTTGTGGTCATATTTGATGCGGATAGAGAGGGATTTCTTCGTTCTACGACTGCCCTTATACAAACCTTCGGAAGGGCTGCGAGAAACGTGAGGGGCAAGGTTATAATGTATGCAGACAGGATAACGTCAGCTATGAGGGAGGCTATGGAAGAAACCAGCAGGAGAAGAAAAATTCAAACGGAATACAATAAAAAAATGGGCATTACTCCAGAAACAGTAAAAAAGGAGGTCCTTTATGAAATGTCATCATCAGATTATTTTGAAATTGATAAAGTAGCTGAAGGAGGAGAAGATTACATTACTGCCGGAGATCGGGAAAAAATGATTAAGGAGCTGGAGAGGAAAATGAAAGAAGCTGCCTCAAGAATGGACTTTGAGCTTGCAGCCCGTTACAGGGACAAAATAAAAAGATTAAAACAGATAGAGGTGATCGTGGGGTAATAATTGTTTTTTCCTTGATATTAATTCTTATTTCACCGTTTTTGTTCCCATATTCACCAGTTAATTTTATTTTTCGGCTGGGATCCTTCATCTTTCTGGGATTATCCCTTTTTATTTCCTATAAGGAGAGAAAATTTTCTCTTACCATTACCAGAATTTTATTACTCGCATTTTTGCTTACTGTTTATTCTGTGTTTTCCATGAGAAATCTGGAGTTCAGCGGTGATGAACCCCATTATCTTCTTCTTACAAAATCCATAATTTATGATGGGGATCTCGATGTTAAAAACCAGTTTATGGAAAAACAATGGCAGGAATTCTATGTACTGGACGATGTTAAATTATTGCCCCACGCCCATGCTGTAAAAGGGGGCTGGTATTCTATCCACCTTCCGGGAGTGTCTTACCTGCTCATACCCTTCTATCTTGCATCAAAACCTCTGCCGGTTTATTTTAAAAAATTCGTTATAAGGCTTGGCTTTTCCCTTTATGGTTTGTTGTTTGTTTATATCCTTTACATTTTTCTGAGAAAGAATTTTGAAGAGGAAATCTCTTTAGCAGCTACTGCAATAGTTGCTTTTACTGTTCCAGCCTTCCCATTTTTCTTTCATATTTTCCCTGAAATACCAGCTGCTTTGATCACCCTTTTATCTTTGTACATAGTCCTTTACAGCAGGGAGAGATTTTTACTACTGGCAGGTCTTCTTTCAGGAACTCTTATATGGTTTGGGGTGAAATATTTTATTTATGCACTTGTGCTTCTTGTTGTGGCTGCTGTCTTCAGGAGGGGAAAAAGTCTGTTTCTGCTGGCAGGACAACTGATTCCAATTATACCATTTTTTACTTACCTCAAAGTCCACTATGGGACATTGTCGTTTCTTTCTGTTTACTATGGAATTATCAGTCCAGAAAAAAAGGCAGAACTTATAAAGCTTATAATTTATAAAATTCCCATGGAACTGAGGATAGGAACCTTTCTGGATTATTTTCTGGACCAGCGCGATGGCCTTTTGCCCTATGCTCCTGTAGCAATCTTTGCCTTTGCCGCACTTTTAAAGTTCTGGAAGAAAAAACCGGTACTTTTGTCACTTTCTTTTTTTATACCCTTTATCTTTAATTATGGCTGGCAAACTCATCGTGGGGGATACTGCCCACCTGCGAGACCAATCGCTTCCCTTGTGTGGGTGATAGCCGTTGGATATGCTGTTTTTCTTAGCAGGACAAAAAACAAAAATATAAGGTTTCTTTTCTGGGCTTTGTTTTCTATTTCTATACTCTTAAGTATATTACTTGCTTCCAGCCCAAGGGCGTTTTATGGTCCCACAACTCACGAGATAACCACGAGAGCAGGATTGCTGTTTCATAAGCTATCCACACCATTCTTCTATCTTCCCAATTATCTTCCTTCCTTTTTAAAACATCCTTCAACATCCATAACTAAATGGGCCCCAAATTACTTCTGGACAATTCTTGTTCTGTTTGCTCTTGTATTGATTATTAAAAATATGGAAATAACTCCTGCCCATGACCTTAGAAAAATAAGTTTATCCCTGATTATTCTGGTATTATTACCGTTTCTTGCATTACCTCAGATTCCTATGACCAATGGGAGATTAATAATGGGAAAACAAGGAAGAGTCCTTGTTTACAATTGGAAACAACTAACCGGTAGATGCTTAAAGTTAACCACCGGCCAGAGTATAGTTCTGGCTACCAGTTATCCGATAGAAATAAAAGGTGAAGGTAAAATTCTTATTCAGGGATATATTGAAAAGGAAGTTTCAGGGAAAAGTATTCTCCTTACGCAGAACCTACCCCATTTAAGATATAAGGGAAAATACCTACTTGAGATAAAACTTATTTCTGGAGAGGAAATTTCTGTATGTCCATAAAAAAGTGACTTTGAGTATAGCTTTTTCCTGAGCTTCTCTTTAATAATTAACAGTATTAAAATTCAAGAATAAATTTCCACAAAAATGTGGAAGAAATTTCCCTTTTGCAGGGAAAATTTTCAAACAGATTGCACATAAACTATGCATTTTTTTAACGCTGTTTTTAAATCAGGTGTATATGAGATAAAATATATTTTATGAAATCTCAAGTTCAAAAACCTGCAATTTTCCCCTTTGTTCTGGTAATAGGAGCAATTTCTATTTCTTTTGCAAGCATATTTATAAGGCTCTGCGGAGAGGTTCCTTCACTTGTTATCGCATCCTTTAGAACCGGGGTTGTTTCGTTGTTTTTACTTCCTTTCTTTCTTATAAAAAGGGAAAGTTACCCATCCCGGCTATTGCTGCTTTCATTCCTTTCCGGTTTAGGATTGGCACTTCATTTTGGTTTCTGGATTTCTTCCCTTAAATATACAACTATCGCCTCCTCCCTTTTTGTTCTCTCAGTTTATCCTTTCCTTGTTGCTCTTGGTTCACATTTTATTTTAAAGGAAAGGTTGACTGTAACTTTTACTGCAGGAAGTCTCCTGACTCTGGCTGGTATTGGACTTATTTTTTCTCTTGACCTTCATTCCTTAAGATTTACCATAGGTAATCTGCTTTCCCTACTCGGAGCCATTTCCCTTGTTATATACTATATCCCTGGAAGGATTGTGAGGAAAAAAATTACAATAATCCCTTTTCTTTTTGTGGTTTACACCTCAGCTACTTTTTTTCTCCTTTTGTTAGTTATTACCAAAGGATACAGTTTTACAGGCTACAGTCCCAGAAGTTATTTGTACCTCCTTCTTCTTGCTTTAGTTTCACAGGGATTAGGGCACTCATCATTTAACTGGGCCTTGAAATATATTAAAGCAGGACTCGTAAGTATAACCACCCTTGCGGAACCCATCGGAGCCAGCATTCTGGCTTGGATAATTTTTAAAGAGAGCCTTTCTGCCGGGAAAATTGCAGGGGCTGTTCTGGTTGTTCTGGGAATAATTGTAGCCTGGAGAAGGGAAAGAGCATAAAATTATTTTTTTACTTCTTCAGCAAGTTTTATAATATTGTGAAATTTATTTCTGAAATCCTCAGTATTTATTATTTCACCATATTTTGTGGAGCAGATCCCTTGAGGCAGATTTTCCAGCTGAACGAGATTACTGAATTTTTCACGTATGAATTCTAAGTATTTCTCGCTGAGAGATGGGACGAATTCAGGGAACCACCTTTCTCCTCCTTCAAGATTTAGAATAAGTATATTCGATAATACGGCTTCTTCATTAACTTTCTCTTTTTCTTCAATTTCAAGAATAGAGGCCGCTATAAGATGTGCTATTCTGGATGCGCGTTTGAATGTTCCACTAGCAATATTAAAAG
>JAGHBF010000124.1 GCA_021161165.1 Candidatus Aminicenantota bacterium | reverse complement strand
GGTATAAGACTCACAAAGGCAAAAAGAGTGGTTTATAAACACCTTGATATGAATAGCCTGGAAGATGCTCTCAAGAAAAATACAGGGAGAAGAAAACTCATAGTGTCTGATGGAGTCTTTTCAATGGATGGAGACATTGCGCCTCTTCCCGAACTTGTGGAACTGGCAGAAAAGTATGAAGCTCTACTTATGATTGATGATGCACATGGAGAGGGCGTCCTCGGAGACCATGGGCGGGGAATAAGTGATCACTTTGGGCTTCACGGGCGAGTGGATATTGAGGTTGGAACAATGAGCAAGGCATTTGGAGTTGTAGGCGGTTTTGTAGCCGGAAGTGCCAAACTTGTGGAATTCCTGAAGCAAAAGTCAAGACCATTCTTATTCTCCTCAGCAACCACCCCAGCTGATGTGGCAGCTGTAATAGCGGCAGTAGACATCCTTGAAAACGACGATACTCTGGTGAAAAAACTCTGGGACAATGCAAAATATTTCAAGGGAAAAATGAAAGAAATAGGGTTCGACATTGGTCACAGCCAGACACCAATCACTCCAGTAATGCTGGGAGAAGCAAAGCTTGCGCAGGAATTCTCCAAGAGACTGTTTGACGAAGGAATTTTCGCTCAGTCTATAGGTTATCCAACAGTCCCAAAGGGAAAGGCAAGAATCAGAGTGATGATTTCGGCTGCACATTCAAGAGAAGACCTGGACTTCGCACTGGAAAAATTTGAAAAAATAGGGAAGGAACTGGGAGTCCTTTGAAACGTTCTTTCCTATTAGCATTTTTCCTTTTCGTTACCATTCTATTTCCTCTCTCAGGGGAAGGACTAAAAATCCCTTCCTTTGCCATTAAGGGGAAGGCAATTTCCATAAAGGGTTTAAAACCTACAGATAAAGTTCTAATAGAAGGAAAAAATACCACTATTCCTGAAAAATTTGGGCTTCTAAAAGTTGAAATCGTAAGGGACGGAAGGATTTACACCGGTAAGGTACTTTCTCTGCCCGGTTTTTTGACCCTTTTGCCACCGCTCATCGCCATTCTTCTTGCCCTAATTACAAAAGATGTTTTTTCAAGTCTTTTTCTCGGGATATTTACAGCAGCTCTTATGTTGAATTTTCTCAATCCTCTCACCGCATTTCTTAGAACAATAGACAAATATATAGTCAACGCTCTAACCTCTTCAGATAAGATATCTATCGTTATCTTTACGCTTATGTTAGGGGCAATGGTAGGGGTAATGAGCAAATCAGGTGGAATTGAGGGAATAGTACAGAGTCTGTCGAAAAGAGCCCGTTCTCCAAAAACTACTCAACTTTATGCATGGCTCATGGGGATATTTATATTTTTTGACGACTACACAAATACATTGATAGTAGGAAACACAATGAGACCTCTTGCAGATAGATGGAAGATTTCAAGGGAAAAACTTGCTTATATAGTGGATTCCACAGCTGCTCCGGTAGCTTCAATCGCACTTATTTCAACATGGGTGGGTTTTGAAATTTCTCTTATCGGCGAAGGATTCCGTCACGTAGGCATACACATGGATCCATATATTGTATTCTTAAGAACTATCCCCCTCCGCTTTTATGTAATATTTGCCCTTTTCTTTGGATTTTTGATAATCATTACCGGAAGAGAATTTGGTCCCATGCTGAAGGCAGAAGTAAGAGCGAGAAAGGGAAAAGTCATCAGAGACGAGGCTATCCCCCTTTCTAACTTCCAGATAGCAGACCTTCTTCCTTCAGAGGACACACCAAAAAGGTGGATAAACGGAATCCTCCCTGTTGTAGTTGTAATTGTTTTCACCTTTGTCGGTCTTTACTTATCAGGACTTTCTTCCTTACAAACGCTCCCTCAGGGACCTTTTTTAAAAAGAATAGGAATTATTTTCTCAAGTGGAAACTCTTTTCAAACGCTCCTGTGGGCATCTTTTATGGGTTTCATAACGGCAACTTTTATGGCTTTCGCTCAGAGGCTTTTGAAAATTCGCGATTCTGTAAGGGCAGGCATAGAGGGTATGAAAGCCATGATTCCGGCGGTTCTTATTTTAACCCTGGCATGGGCCCTTTCCCAGACCATAATAGAAATGGGAACCGGGGATTATCTTGTGTCTGTGCTGTCTAACAAGTTTGACCCCAGACTCCTTCCAGGGGCTGTTTTCGTCATTTCTGGCTTAATTTCATTTTCCACAGGCACATCATGGGGAACCATGAGCATTGTTTATCCACTGGTAATTCCTCTTGCCCATTCTCTTGCAAAGGGACAGTCCTATTACGATGGAGTTTTGATTGGTTCTATAGCAGCGGTTTTAAGCGGAGCTGTATTCGGGGACCATTGTTCTCCTATATCGGATACCACCATTATGAGCTCAATGGCTTCTTCCTGCGATCACATAGACCATGTCTCAACACAAATTCCATATGCCCTTTCAGTAGCCCTTACATCGTTGTTCCTGGGCATTTTGCCCTTGAACTTCGGAACTCCCTATCCTCTTACAATTCTGATAGTGGCAGGGGGACTTGCAATTCTCATTTTTGTGCTGGGCAAGAGGGTAGATTAACTCCATTTAAAAGAGCCTCCGGGAAGAAAAGAATTCTGTATATGTAGGGATGTGCCTTCCACTTTTTAAACTCTCCCAGATGCCTAAGGATATAACAAAGCTGGCTCTCATCTCCAGTTAGCTTATAAAGATCCCATCTTGCCATTAGAAAATTCTTTTCAATAGACAGGGCCTGTCTTATATAAAAAATCGCCTTTTCTTCTTGCTGAAGCCTGGCAAAAAATTCTCCCAATTCCAGCCTATGAAAAGCATTCATTGGGTCAAGAGAAAAAACTCTAAGATATAGCTTCTCAACTCTTCTCACATCCCCGGGGACCAAGCCAAATCTTTCCCCATAAAATATAAGTGCTCTTGCTTCTATTAAATACGATTCTATGTTCCTTTTTGCCAGAGATTGTGCTTTTTTAGCCTCTAAAATAGCCTTCACCAGGTCTTCCTTATCCCCGAAAACCTCAAAGGACTTCAGATATGCCTTTGCCTGCGAAATATGCACCTCCGGTTCATAAGAAGCCAATTTCTCGGCAATTGTAAAGTAATGCCTTGCTTTTTTAAATTCTAATGTATATGCGAAAATTTCCCCTTTTTTCGCCAGGTATCTGCCTGCGAAAAATATAGTGAACACTATAAATGATGTAATAAACACTCCCGAAAAGGTTTCTCTTTTACTGATTAATTTTCTCCCCTTTTCCATAAACAGAGCAAAGGGAAGCCAGAAAATAAAGTTTAATTCAAAACTGTGGAAAAAAGCACCCATTAAAAGAAGAAGTAAAACAGTTCTTCGCTTCCCTTTTATTTTAAATACCAACCAGACCAGGGAAATAACAAAAATAAGTCCTAAAGGTCCTAATTCAACTATGAATTGCAGAAAAAGGTTATGGGCCTGAACGGCAGTCTTAAAAAATCTAACAGGGAATCCTTCCACTGGAATTCGGTATGCAGGAGCCCACGAAGAATAATTTAAAGCCCCAACTCCAACAGGATGTTCTTGGAGTATCTTTAAAGATTTCTCCCAGATTTTTATTCTCGAAAAAGCAAATGGGTCTTTATTCATATTTTCCAAATAACTGGACAGAGGATTTGGAATAATTAGAAGTAAAAGAACAACTATAAGCAATGCAAGTTTTACTCTCTTCTTTAGAGAAAAGAAAAGCGCTATTAAAATTATAAGAAGTCCTGCTCTTGACCTCGTAAACGCAACACCCAAAATTGCAAAAACAGAAAGAATCGGGCTAGCTATAGGAATGGAAGAAGCCATTAAAATGGCTGCCAAATTGGGGTCATTAAGAAAGGTAAAAGCTCTTCCACCTTTAATTATACCTTCAATTATTGCGTTAATAGCAAGGGAAAAAACAAATAAATTCATGAATTTTTCTGGATTTTCAGGGTTTAAACCAACGAAAAGCACATAAATAAATGCTGCGGACACGGCAAAAAATAGAGCCTGCGAAAAATCTGATGTAACGGGGAGAAGAATAATGGATGAAAAAATCAAGAACAAAAACAAACCAGAACCCCTTTTACGATTCCAGGAAAATGGCAATAAAAATAGCAAATAGAATGGAGCGAATCTTGCCTTTATCAAAAGAGGTAGGGCAAGAAAGGCCAGCCAGCTTTTACTTCTCATTTTCTCTTAAACCTTTCAATATTTCTTTTGCCCCTTCGTGTGTTGGATTTAACAACAGACACGCCTTTGCCATCATTTCGGAATTCGCTATTGCTCCCTGTCTGAGATAATATAAGGAAAGCTGATAAAAAACCGAAGGATTTTCAGGATAAATTTTAAGTGCTCTGTGGAGGAATTTAACATCTCCAGTAATCCTGTAAAGAAGAAGCTGAGCTTCATCATCAATGGAGAAAAGAACTTCCTCTACAGAAGAAATCTTAATGGATTCTCCTTTCCTTAAAACCCATTTTATGTTTTCCAGCCTGCTCTTTTCATAAAAAGGCAGTATAGACAGGGTAAATATTAAAAAAAGCACCAAAGATGCTCTTCCATTTTTACGGGATTTCATCAGTTGTGAAAAGATAATGCCTCCCAATAATGCAATTGATGGAAAATAGAAGCCTATATCTATAAAGTTGTGCAGGACCCAACCAGCTCCAGCACCCAGAAATTCTGCTTTAAGGTCTTTTCTAACTCTGAATCCCAAGGAAAAAACAAGGACTCCAAGCAGAGGAATAATTCCTCCTTCTACAAGGAACTGAAGAAAGGCATTATGCACATATAGGGACTCCGGCTCTCCTTTTTTAATAAACCTCTTCGAAAAAGTAAAAAATCTTCTCCACCCTATTCCTGTTACAGGTTTTTCCTTCAGAGAGAGTACCGCATTTTTCCAGTGATAAGCCCTGAGTTTCCAGGAAGGATGCTTTTTTATTTGAGTTCCCCTGAGTATTACAACCCCTGCTAAAGCGAGAACTGATATTGCTAAAATAGAAATGGCAATTTTACGCCTTCCCTTTATTGCGAAGAAAACCCCACACGAAAGGGCAGCAACCAGAACGGCGCCCAGCGAACGAGTAAGAATGATAAGAATCACCATTACAACAATAAGCGCTCTGCTGGATTTCCTTTTTTTTGCATCTTTTATTACCAGAGGTAGAAGCATTCCCAGAACAGCACCAAAAGTAGTGGGAAGTGCGAACCTTGAAAAAATTCTCAACTGGGTTATTATTCCCTGAGTAACTTCAAACAAATTCTGGTTTGAAACAGCCTCGGAAAGCGAGGGCCAGTTAAACAGCTGAATAATACCGTAAATTGATATAGCCCACAGTGGTAGAACAAAGTCTCTTTCTCTGAAATTATTGAAATAGAAGAAGGAAAATGCTATGGCAAACACGAAAATGTAATATAAAGAAAGGCTTGATGGATACAAAAACAGGGTAAGAAAAAACAAAAAGACCACCAAATACCATTCTATTGAAGGGAAAGTTTTGTTTTTATAAAAAACTATTAAAGCGCAACTAACTATTAAAAGAAAGAAAATAGGATTTGTTTCAGGTGGAAAAAATAAAATTAAAAATAATAATAAACTTTCCAACGCGAGAAAGGGCCGGGGTATTTCCCGGCCCATGTGATCTCCTCGATGTTATCTTCTTGGACCACAAACAAGGACACCGTCGGAAAAGATTATGTCCTTATTGAAATCCGAAATGCTTGTTGGAGGATTGTAGAGGGTTGTACAGCTTGAATCCTGGACCGCTGAATCCTTACCCGGCGAGATCAAAGTGTAATGGTCTGTATCATAGGTATATGTAAAGG
>JAGHBF010000051.1 GCA_021161165.1 Candidatus Aminicenantota bacterium | reverse complement strand
CAATTTAACTGACTGGTTAGTCAAATGAATAGTAAGGAAAGAATTATTAGAGCTGCAATTGATTGCTTCTCAAAGAAAGGGTTTGACGGAGTAAACGTTGAGTTAATATCCAGAAAGGCAGGTGTAAGTAAGGGGACCATTTTCTATTATTTTGGTTCAAAGAAGAATCTTTATTTAAATGCAATAGAAAGTAGTATGAAACCTATGCTTCTGGGATTGTCAAGGAGGATAGATAAGGCGGAGACCCTTGAAGAGCTTTTCGGTGAAATTGTCTCTTCGTATCTTGATTTTTTGTACCGCAACAGGAAACTCTTTTTGATAATTGTTAGAGATATGCTGGATGGGGGGAAAAACATAGGTATATTTTTGAAAAACGCCCTTGAGGAGTATGGTTTAAGAAAAAAGCTGATGAAGAAAATTGAGCTCTGGAAGGAGGACAAGAATGCAAAAGGGCTAAATTCCGAACAGATAATAATTCATTTTTTGTCCATGTTGTATTTTCCTATAATTGCCGAACCCCTTATAAAGGAGATTCTCAATACAGACCCAAGAAGCGAGGAATATATAAAGGAGAGAAAGAATACCATTATTCAACTGTTGATGAAAGGTATTAAAGGAGGGGAAAAATGAAAAATAAATTGTTTGTCTTTATGTTCTTTCTTATGCCCCTTTTATCTACTACGGTTTTCACAAATTTAAGTTCTCTTTTTTCCTTTGCGGAAGAGCATAATTTGTCTTTAAAGGAAGTGAATTTAGAACTGGAAAAACAGCGCTATGACATCCTCATTGCTAAAAGACGGAAACTTTTCACCTTGGAACTTCAATCGAGTTACATGAGAGTTTCCAAGCTTATGGAGCTTGAGCTTCCCTTTTTAAGGGAGGGGATTTTGTTTGGAACAAAAAATACCTACGATTTTTCCCTCCTCTTTAACCAGCCGGTTTTCACAGGAGGAAAACTTTCGGCCAATGTGCAGATAAAAAAGCTGGAGAAGTCCGAAAAAGAGCAGGAAAAGAGAATAATTCAAAACAAAGTATACACAGAAATAGCAAGGCTCTATTACACAGGTGTTATAGCAGAACTGCAGAAGGAGATTCTCTTGAGGCAGAAGGCGTTTCTGAAGGAATTTTTACAGGATACAGAAAAGTTATATAAGGGTGGACAGATCGACTATATAGAGGTACTTCAGGTAAGAAAGAAGCTAAATGAGATGGAGATGGCTCTAAGGGAGCTAGAGGATAAAATAAACAGAACCAGGATTCGCATATTCAACCTTATAGGAATGGACAATTTCGATGGAGAAATAAAATTCAGAGCAGAGCCCCGTTTAAAGCCCCTGCCGATTGTGGAAAAAATTATAAATCCAGAAATTTCCCTTCTGGCTGAAAAGGAAAAGAAACTCCAGCAGATTATAAAGTTTCAAAAATCCAGTATGTATCCTCAGGTTTTTATTATGGGGAGATATAGTTATGGAAAGCCAGGAATTGATCTTATCAAGAAAGAATGGATGGGCTACTGGAATGTTGGAATTTCTGCAAGTTTTACTCTGTGGAACTGGAAAACTACTAATATGGAATTTAAAAAGGTGGCAGTGGACCTCGAAAAGCTTAGAAACAGGAGACAGAAATTGCTAAGCAATATAAAGGCTCAGCTGGAGAACCTGAAAAGCGAATACGAGAAAAATGTTGCACTTATCAGCCTGTGGGATGAAAGGATATCCCTTATAAAGAAGGTCCTCCAGATAAAACAGGAGCAGTTTAGGCAGAATCAAATTATCCCCACCGAGCTTTTGAAGGTCAATACTGAACTTGAGGAAGCAGAATTAAAGAAAATGGAAAGCTTATCGAAGGCCTTGCTTTCCAGGATTGAATATATAACTACCTCAGGTCTTTCTATAAAGGAGGAATTATGAAGAGAAAGACAATTTTATTGCTTGCCATTTTTGTTCTTGTTTCCTGTGGGGAAAAGGGAAAGGAAAATGTAATTTCGTCCACAGCTACCATAGAGGCAGTTCAGGTCCGGATTTCTCCCATTTACCAGGCCAGAATAAAGAATATTCCAGTGAAGGAAGGCGAAAGGGTAAAAAAGGGAGATGTGCTTGCTATACTTGATTCCAGGGAATTTGAGCTTAAAAAAAAGGAAGTAGAAACTACCAGGAAAGAACTTTTTTATTCTATTGCTTCCCTTTCAAGACAGATAGAGGAGCTTGGGGTCAGATTAAAACAGGTTGAAAAGACCTACGAAAGGGCTAAGAACCTATACAAAGAAAAGGCTATCCCTTTGCAGAAATTTGAGGAAACCGAGACAGAATATCTGTCCCTGCAGAAAAGGCTTCAGGCTTTAAAGGAAAATCGGTCTGCATTGAAGGCTAAAATAGAGAGTGTAAATCAGCGACTGGAGCTTTTCGATTATTATATAGACAATTCTGAGATTAAGGCTCCGATAGATGGGATTGTTCAGGAAATTGTAGCCCGGGAGGGTGAGGTGGTTTTACCTACGAGTACCATTCTTACCCTTGCAAAGATGGATGAAGTATGGGCCAGGATGTATGTTGAAGAAAGATATCTTGGGTTCATAAAAATAGGACAGAAAGCAAAAATAAAGGTCGACTCATTTCCGAACAGGGAATTTTCAGGAAAGGTGATATGGGTAGCAGAGGAAGCGGAATTTATTCCTAAGAATGTCCAGACGCAAAGTGAAAGGGCTACCCTTGTCTATGCAGTAAAGGTAAGCATAGACAATAAAAAGGGTATTTTTAAGATCGGTATGCCTGTGGAGATCTTCTTAGAAAAATGATAGGACCCACTGGTTTCATTGAAGTCAGGGATATAACCAAAGAATATGATGGAATTATAGCTCTGAAGGATGTTTCCCTTACCCTTAAAGAAGGGAAAATTACCGGAGTGATAGGTCCTGATGGTGCTGGAAAAACAACCCTGCTGGAAATAATAACAGGGCTAAGGTTGCCAGATTCAGGAGAAGTACTAATTGCCGGTAAAAAATGGACAGAAGATTCTGGAAGTCTGAAAAGAAACCTGGGATTTGTTCCTCAGGATTTTTCCCTTTACTCAGACCTTACAGTTGAAGAAAACCTCTTTTTCTTTGGCCAGATTTACGGCCAGAAAGATGGAACCCTTCGGGAAAAAATAGAAAAGTTGCTGGATATTGCTAACTTGAAGAAAGCCAGAAAAAGACAAGCAGGTAAACTTTCCGGAGGAATGAAGCAAAAACTAATGGTGCTGAGTTGCCTTATTCACGAACCATCTGTTCTTGTTCTTGATGAGCCTACCAGGGGAGTTGATCCTATATCAAGGACTGAATTATGGGAGCTGATACGTTTTATAAAAGAACAAGGAACCACAGTTATTTTGTCCACTTCCAATATGGAGGAAGTTTCCCGAATGGACGAGGTGGTATTTCTGGCGGAAGGAAGGGTTCTTGTTCAAATTGAAGTTCAGAACCTCAGCGAGCTTTTCCCTTTTAAAATTGCGGAAATCAAAACAGATAGGGTAGAGGATTTGATTGAAAAGGTGGAAAAACTTAAAAACATAAAGGCCACCCATGTCGTAGGCCGACGGGTGAGAGCTTACTTTCCCCGGGAATACGAAAAAAAGGTGGTTGAAGAATTAAGTCAGATTGTAAAAGGATGGTATCCTGTCTCTCCTACCGCCGAGGATGTTTTTGTATACCTGACAGGAGGTTTTATCGGTGAATGAGTATGTGGTTGAGGTTAAAAATCTGGTTAAGAAATTTGGGGATGTCACCGCAGTGAATAATATAAGCTTTTCAGTAATGAAGGGTGAAATTTTCGGAATTATAGGTGCGAATGGAGCGGGAAAAACCACAACCATAAGGATGCTTTGCGGTATCCTTCCACCCACATCAGGGATTGTAAGGGTCTCCGGTTTTAAAATACCCAGGGAAAGCCATAAAGTCAAAAGCAAAATCGGATATATGTCCCAGAAGTTTTCCCTTTATGAAGACCTGACTGCGCTGGAAAATTTAGAGCTTTTCGCAGCTCTTTACGGTGTCAATAACAGGGACTTCCATTCTGAAATTGAGAGATTAAATCAATTTCTCGAGTTTAAACCTTTTCTTAATTCTTTGGTTTCTTCTTTGCCCCTGGGATGGAAACAGAGAATAGCCCTATCGTGTGCTTTACTTCACAGACCTGAATTGATTTTTCTTGACGAACCCACTTCAGGGGTCGACCCTGTGTCCAGAAGGAGCTTCTGGAAGATAATAAGGAAATTGTCCGGTGCAGGGCAGACGATAATTGTCACCACCCATTATATGGAGGAAGCGGAATATTGCGATAGGCTAACAATAATGCATGAGGGTCGAATTCTTGCCTTGGATTCTCCTGATTCACTTAAAACGAGCCTGGAAAAGGAAAGTATGGAGGAAGTTTTTGTTTCACTTGTAGGAGGAAGCCTTGAGGAAGTCTAAGGCCTTTTTGAAAAAAGAATTTCTCCACCTTATACGTGACCCAAAGAGTTTGTTCCTCATATCGCTTCTTCCAGTAATTATGTTGCTATTTTATGGGTATGTAGTTCGGATGGACGTTAAAAACATAAAATTCGGGGTGGTTAATTACGACCATTCTCAGTTCTTCGAAGGCCTTGTTTCTGACATGGAGGCCAGTTCATACTTCACCAGAGAAGGAGAATTTCCCTCATTAAAAGATTGTGAAAAATGGATTGTGAAAGGGAAGGTAGATGCGTGTCTGATTATACCAAGCAATGGGTATAAAAAACTTCTTACTGGTAAAGATACTGAGGTTTTACTCGTATTGGATGGAAGCGATTCTAATCTTGCCACCACTGTGGCCAATTATTTCCATGCTTTTCTCGCAAAGTTCAACAGTAAACATATGCCACGTGGTCCCGAATTCAGGTTTTCTGTGGTGAATTTTTTCAATCCCGAACTGAAAAGTTCTCACTTTTTTGTTCCAGGCCTGGCAGCGATATTTCTAATGATGATCTGCGCTATGCTTACCTCTATAACCATTGTGAAGGAGAAGGAGATAGGGAGCTTGAAGCTTCTCAGACTAGCTCCTGTTAGTCCTTTTCAAGTAATTGTAGTGAAATTGTTGCCCTATCTTTTCCTTGCAGTGGTTGAAGCCAGCCTGATTATTGCTGTAGCTGAGCTGTGGTTCCGGGTTCCCTTCAGGGGGAGTCTGCTGAGCCTCGGGGTTTCAATTTTTATATACATGTTCGCAGGACTGAGTTTTGGTGTTTTCCTTTCTACTATTGCCTCTTCCCAGGCCATAGCCATGATTTTATCTCTGGTGCTGACCATTTTACCCTCGGTTCTTCTTTCAGGCTTTATATTTCCTATAAAGAGTATGCCTGTGCTTTTGCAGGCTTTAACCTATATAATCCCTGCCAGATATTTTCTAATAATCATAAGGGGAATAATGCTCATGGGAGTGGGATTTAAAGAGATTTATAGAGAATTAGTCTTTCTGATGGTTTTCGCAATTTTCTTCTTTGTTATAAGCACCTTCAGGCTGAAGAGGGAGCTTTAATGAGAAGAATTTTAGCCATAGTAAAAAAAGAATTTAAACAAATGAGACGGCAGAAACAAACTCTACTTCTTCTTTTTGTGGTACCTGTTGTGCAGCTGCTTATTTTCGGGTATGTGCTTACAACGGATGTAAAAAATATTGACCTTGGAATCAAGGACTCTGACAAAACAGTCTTCAGCAGGCATTTGATCGACAAAATCAGCAATTCCGGGTATTTTAAAATTAAATATGTAGATACCACTCCACGTGGAGTGGAAGAACTGTTGAAGAAGAGAAAAGTGGATGCAGTTCTGATAATACCCGAAGGATTTATGCGAAAGGTCCTGAGGAGAGAAGGTTCGCAAGCTCAGCTGATAGTAAACGCAATGGATTCAAACATTGCTTCCATCGTTACAGGATACATAATGCGGATTTTTGAAAATTTTGGGGCAGGGATTTTAAAGGGGAGTGCTCCTGCAAAGGTTAAAATGATATATACTGCATGGTTTAATCCTGAATTGAAAAGCGTGTATTTTATGGTGCCTGGACTTGCAGGTCTCATAATCACAATAATTTGCACACTTCTAATAGGATTTTCCATAGTAAGGGAAAAGGAAACATCTACTCTTGAGCAGCTTAGTATAACTCCTATAAAACCACATGAATTGTTAATCGGGAAGATGATTCCCTATGCCCTTGGAGGGTTTTTATCAATCACTCTTGCTCTTATGGTGGGCAAGCTCTGGTTCCATGTGCCAATGCGGGGAAGTTATCTTTTACTTTTCGGAGCGTCCTTCCTCTATATACTAACAGCGCTTTCCATTGGGATTCTAATTGCAACTTTCTCCACCTCCCTTCTTCAGGTTCTTTTTCTCTCCTGGTTCAGTTTGTTGTTTGCTATCATGCTTTCCGGGTTGCTTATACCTATAAGGAATATGCCAAAGTTTATCCAGTTTCTTTCCAATCTTACCCCGCTGAAATTCTATATTAAGATGCTCAGGGAGATTTTCCTGAAGGGCGGGGGATTGAATTTGATGTTGATGGATATAGCTATTCTTTCCCTTTTTGCAGTAGTGTTTGTTTTAATCTCCAGTCTTCTTTTCCGAAAGCGACTTACGGCATAGACGTTTTGTTTGTGCATTGAGAACAACGCAAAATGCACCGGGTACTGGGTATTTGTATGGCGCAGAGCGTTATTGCGTTATCGCGATTTCATGTTGACCCGTATACGCGTTTTCGCGATTTCGTGTATCGCGTTCCTCGTTTTCGCGATTTCGCGATCTCACGTATTCGCGTATTCGCACTTACGCACAGAGGCAAAAAGTTCAATTGAGCGATGGTTTAGATTTCACAATATTCAATCCAAAAAAAAGGAATTTCAACCAACACCATATTTTATTGATTTGTCGCTTTAAAATCAGAATTAATGTCTAAATTTCAGGACATTTTTAAATTGTCTTCCTTTTTTCAAAGTAATTTTTTCTGGAATCTATTTTGCTATATTTATAGAGGAGGAAAAAGATGAGAAGATTATTTTTTGTCTTTCTTGTTTTCCTTCTTTACTCAACGCCTTTGATATTAAAGTTTTCTGTAATTTATCTAAACAAACCAGGTATTAAATTTAAAACAGTTCCCAACACATGGGTTTACAGGCAGAAAGAGGAGCTTAATCTGGATGAACTCAAAATAAGCGTCAAGGATGGAGTTCCTTTTATATATCTCAGGAAAGACTACGAGAAAAAAATTATAAGAATAACCACTTCCGTTGACTTTTCCCGCTGGTTCAAGAATAAAGAATGTTCAAAGACATGGAACACCTTTTATGATTGTATGAACAAGAAAAAAAATCCCGAGGATGAGAAGCTTTATCAGAAAATAGATAGGGAGTTTTATTCAGAGCTTATCTGTCAGAACGGGTGCGAGGATGAAGATTTTTTGAAATGGGAAGTTCACTGGTATTCCCCTGCGTATATTAGTATAACCGCTCCAATCGGTGAGAAAGGAGGTTTCAAAAACCTGAAGGAAGCTAAAGCCAGTTTAAAAAGGATTAATTCACTTTTAAAAAGTGTGGTATATGGTGCAAGGTTCCCTGAAGATTACGGGGAGAGCAGTAACCCCAATGAAGTATTTTCGCTGGAAAAGGAGCCGCAACTAAATTTTGATTATTCCACTGCGGTTAGAAAAATTTTAAATGCTCTTATTAGAGATGGGTTCATTTGCGGTCTTTTCCCTGTTGATGTAAAAAGGATAAGCAAAATTTCCAGAGCCGGTAGAATAATATTGTTTTTAGGAAAAAATTGTTCATTACCACCGGGGGCAGAAAAAGAGGGAGATGGATGGTACAGCTTTTACAATACTGCAAAAATAGAATTTAAAGGGACCGATTGTCCTTCTATAAAAATTCTCAAATAGGAGGAGACCATGAAAAAACTTGCTCTTTTGGCTTTTATGGCGATGCTCATAAAGGGAGGAGTTTCCTTTAACTCTTATGGATGCAAGGTAATAACCCCTGGCCAGTCAATCACACTGGGAAAGGACGTCCCCTGCCTGGTAATTGATAGTTCAAAGGATGTTGTTTACTGGGTAAGAATGGAAGCAATCCCTATTCGCACCGGTGATCCCCAATTGGACCAGGCATTAAACAACATGCCGAGGGCATTAAATTATGTGGGGTGCGATACCTACAGGGAGTTTTCGAAAGAAGAAGGGTGTAAATTCTGTAAAAATGATTTCAGTACTACTGAATTCAAAGTGGGACAGGTTCTCTGGTATCTTGTAGTAGGGAATAATAAGACTGATTTTTGTTATGTTTCAGGAGGAGTTCCAATGAAGGTGGATACTATCGTTGTAAAACATCAGGACGATGCAGGTTCAGGAAGAGATGCAAGTCATGATTCCCGCGTCATGGTAGGTGTTAACAAAATTTATCAGGGCTTCAGCGCAAATGATTACGATTGGTATGTAGCAAAGCTGCCAAAGGAAAAACTTATAAAGTTTTCTATTACTTACACAAACGGTCCTGAGGGAAAGAGAAAACTGCTTTACGGTCTTGGCTCTGGAGGACCAACTGAGAACTATTTTACATACTGTACTGCCAGCCATAAACTGGTCTCATCGCTGTATAGGGATGGTTCCAGAGCCTGGTATTCCGCTTTCTTTCCCGGGGTAGGAGAGACAGCCTATTGCTATTTGAAGTTTAAGAAAAAGAAACCCGAAGACCCGGATTATATCCTTTTTCCATTTTTCGTTAAACCACCTCTTCAGTATCCCCCACCAGATGAGGAAGGAAAACCAAAAGAACAGTATAAACTTCCCGAATATAGCTTCTCTTTTGAGGTAATAGAGGAAAATAAAAAGAAATAATGAATTAACAAAAATAAAAGATGACACAGAAGGGGACTTAGCATAAAAAACATTCAGTTAAATTAACATTTTTAATAATATTAATTCACGGATTCCTTTTTAAAAACTTTCTTAATCTTTTATTAAATACTATAATAAATTGGGATGAGGAAACGGGCAGTTTTTAATAAAGGCAAAGAATAATGAGCGCCAGAACTAAATTCATTTCAGCTCTCGTTTTTATTTTCACGGCCTTATCCTTCCCAGCGGTTCCCATCCATTGTTCCGTTCACGGAAGCTCAGACCTGTGGTTCAGCCAGCAGTTAGATAATGATAAATCCAGCCTTTTCGGGGTTCGATTTCTTCCTCAACTCTCTATTGAAGTCCCAATTTCCGATGGCTTTTCCCTTGATTCGGAATTTTCTCTAAACTGTTTTGGAAATCTAAACCTTACAACAGAAAATATTCAGGGAAAAATTAAGCCCTACAGAGGGTGGATAAGAATATCCTCAAACCAGTTTGAAGCAAGAGCAGGCCTTCAAAAAATAAGTTTCGGTTCAGCGAGCCTTCTTCGACCATTAATGTGGTTTGACAGAATTGATCCCAGAGACCCTCTTATGCTTACAGATGGAATCTATGCTTTGCTCCTTAGATATTATTTCCTGAACAATACAAGTGTATGGGCATGGGGAATTTATGGTGAAGACAAAACAAAAGGCTGGGAAGTGCTTCCATCACAGGAGGGTTCCATTGAATATGGGGGGAGACTTCAAATTCCTTTATGGACCGGACAGTTAGCCTTTTCCTTTGATCACAGAAAGGCAAGTTTTTCAAAGCATGACAATGGAGATATTACTATACCTGAATATAAAATAGCTCTGGATGGTAAATGGGATATTGGGCCGGGGGTATGGTTTGAACTCATGGAAAAAAAACAGAGCGGTATGCAGGGTGTGGAAAAATGGCAAAAGGCTTTAAATCTCGGGCTTGACTATACTTTTTCCATAGGAAATGGGCTTTATATAATGGCGGAGTTCCTTTACATGGATATAAGCCCCTTCCTTAAATCCGAAAATGACCATTTAGAGTTTACAGCTCTGTCCTTAAATTATCCGTTAACAATTACAGACAGAATCTTCGGTATGTTTTTTTACAGCCACAGGGAAGGGAAATTATACAGTTTTATTAGATGGGAACGAGATTACGATAAATGGAGCATTTATTTTATGGGTTTCTGGAATCCAACGGAATTTGCTCTTTTTGGTAAGGATAATTATAATCTTCTTGCAGGAAAAGGTTTTCAGGTAATGGTTGCATATAATTTCTAAAAGGAAGGGGTAAATGAGTGTTATAAAAACAGAAAATCTTACGAAGATTTACAGGATGGGACACACAAAAATTTATGCCCTTGACCACGTTAATCTTTCCTTTGAAAAAGGGGAATTTGCAGGGCTTGTTGGTCCCAGTGGTTCAGGAAAAACGACTTTTCTCAACATGGTGGGGATTTTAGACAAACCCACTGAAGGCCGGGTAATAGTTATGGGAAAAGAAACAAGCAGTCTTAATCAAAAAGAGGCCGCCCTGTTTAGAAGAAAATACATAGGATTTATTTTTCAGACATTTAATCTTTTCCCTCACTATACGGCATTTGAGAACGTTGAATTTCCCCTTTTACTCCTTGATCTTTCCACAGAGGAAAGAAAAGAGCGTGTCATGGAAGCACTTGAAATGGTTAATCTTGCCCACAGGGCGAATTCAAAACCATCAGAGCTTTCAGGTGGTGAAAGACAGAGGGTAGCAATAGCAAGGGCTATAGTGAAAAGACCGGAGATTATCCTTGCAGACGAGCCCACTGCCAATCTGGATGCAAAAAATTCTTATAATGTGCTGGACATAATGGCTGATATAAATGAAAAGCTTAAAGCAACTTTTATTTTTGCCACACACGATGAAAAGGTAATTAAGTACCTTAGAAGAAAAATAACCCTTAACGATGGGAAGGTAGTAAAGGACGAGGTTATGAAATGAGGAGGGGGAGATGGTTTTATTAAAACTTGCCTATAAAAACCTCGTAAGGGCAGGACTTAGAACATGGCTCAATGCCCTGGCTCTTTCTTTTGGCCTTGTTGCAATTATCGGACTGCAGGGGCTTTACATAGGAATGGGCGAGCAGGCAGCCAGCGTTGCAAAAGATGCTGAATATGGGGGAGGACAGTACTGGCATAAACTTTATGACCCATATGACCCTCTCACCCTTCAGGATGCCCATGGTAAAATACCTCAAAATATTTCAAAATTGATCAGTGAAGGGAAAGCCACTCCTATTCTTATTGTACAGGCAACAGCTTATCCTCAGGGAAGGACCGTTCCTGTTTTGCTTAAGGGAATTATTCCTGAGCAGAAAATTCTTAAATTCCCTACAGGGGTTTTAAAAAGTGAAGATGTGGATGGAATTCCTGCACTTATAGGTGAAAGAATGGCAGCAGAGCTTGGAGTTAAAGAGGGAGACTATTTAACCGTAAGATGGAGGGATGTAAATGGCACCTTTGATGCCACCGATGTAAAAATAGTTAAAATAATGTCCACCACGGACCAGAACATAGACAACGGACAGATATGGGTTCCTCTAAAAGTGCTCCAGCGCCTTACTGGTATGGAAGAAGAGGCAACCATAATAGTTGTCTCACCTGATTTGAAAAATCCTCCTCCCGCACCCGGGTTTGAGTTTAAAAACCTGAAGTTTCTCCTGAAAACAATAGAAGCTCTGGTAAAAGTAAAGACTCAGGGCACTTTTGTAATTTATATAATTCTACTTTCAATTGCGCTTATTTCTATATTTGATTCACAGGTTTTTTCTATCTTTAAAAGGAAAAAAGAAATTGGAACCCTGATGGCTCTTGGATTTACAAGACTTCAGGTAATTATCCTTTTTACTCTGGAAGGCGCACTCCATGCGTTCTTTGCAGTTATTCTTTCTGCTTTATATGGAGCACCTCTTCTAATTTATGCAGCAAAGGTAGGATACGCACTGCCAAAATCTGCTACGGAAAGTTTTGCTATAGCACTGGGAGAAAGGCTTTATCCCAGATATGGAACCGGGCTCATAGTGGGGACAGCCATTTTGGTTTTCATAGTAACGACAATTGTAAGTTACCTGCCTGTAAGAAAGATTGCAAAAATGAAACCTACTGAAGCATTGAGAGGCGGCATACAATGATTAAGTTCTTACTTAAAGGGCTTATCAGAGATAAAACAAGGAGTCTCTTTCCTTTTTTAACAGTGACCCTTGGGGTCATGCTAACGGTATTTTTATATAGCTATACACAGGGAGCTTTAACGCAGATGGTAGATTATTCAGCTAAGTTTGCTACTGGACATGTGAAAATAACAACCAGAGGATACGCAGCTGAGGAGAGCCAAAAACCACTTGACCTTGCACTTGTTGGTGTTTCATCCCTTATTGAAAAGCTGAACAGGGAGTATCCCAACATGATATGGTGTCCAAGAATTGTATTTGGCGGGCTACTTGATGTCCCTGACGAGAAAGGGGAAACCAGAATCCAGAGTCCGGTTGCGGGCACTGCCGTTGACCTTCTTTCAAAGCCGGTTGAAATAGAGATTCTGAATATAAAAAAAGGGCTTGTAAGGGGAAAGTTGCCCACTTCTTCTGATGAAATTCTTATAAGTGAGCAATTTGCCAGAAGATTAAAGGTAAACCCTGGAGATAAGGTTACTTTAATCACCAATGATGCGTGGGGAGGCCTGGCAATAAAAAATTTCAGAATAGCAGGGACATTGAATTTTGGAGTTGACGCTCTGGACCGACAGACAATATTTGCAGACCTTAAAGGAGTTCAGAACGCCCTTGCTCTCGATGACGCAGCTGGAGAAATACTGGGATTTTTCAAAGATTTCGTCTACAGAGATATTGAGGCAAAAATGATAGCAGAAGAGTTCAATAAAAAATACGGAAAACCGGGGGATGAACTTTCTCCTTTTATGAGAGCCTTGAGCCAGCAGCCCGGCATGGAAGAATACATCTCCTATATTAAGGATTGGGTTGGTATTTTTATTGCAATCTTCATATTTGCAATGTCAATAGTTCTGTGGAACTCCGGATTGCTTGGGGGGCTGAGAAGATACTCAGAAATAGGGGTAAGGCTTGCCCTTGGCGAAGACAAGGGCCATATCTATAGAACTCTTCTTGGAGAATCCCTGATAATCGGTATTTTCGGAACAGTTGCAGGAACGCTCCTTGGCCTTGGAGTTTCCTATTATGTTCAGGTTCACGGCATAAATATGAGCCAGTTATTTAAAAACGCCACTATTATGCTCCCGAATGTGATAAGAGCAAGGATAACACCAGGATCATTTTACGTGGGATTTATACCGGGCCTGATTGCGCCCCTTATAGGAACAGCGCTTTCAGGAATAGGGGTATACAAACGCGAAACCTCAAGTCTAATAAGGGAGTTTGCGGAATGAAAAAGCTAATTTTAATTGTATTTTTAGGGACATTTGCAATTCAGGGAGCCAATATAACCGGCAATGAAATACTCAAAAGAGCCGACGAGAACATGACATCGGAGACTAAAATAGTTATTGCATCAATGATAGTTCACGGAAGAAGGGCAGTCAGAAAATTTAAATTTAAATCCTGGATTATGGGAACAGAGAAATCATTCACAGAATTTCTTGCACCTCCTCGTGAGAGAGGCACAAAAATGTTGAAGATAAAGAAACAATTGTGGCTCTACAGTCCTTCCGCTGACAGAGTTATACTTATAGCCGGACATATGCTCCGCCAGTCAATGATGGGCTCTGACCTCTCCTATGAAGATACTCTTGAAGACCCAAAGCTTCATAATTTGTATAATGCAGAAATTATAGGAGAGGAGACTTATCTTGACAGGCCATGCTGGGTATTAAAGCTTACCGCAAAGGTAAAGGATGTTGCCTATTTTTCAAGGAAAGTATGGGTGGACAAGGAGCATTTTCTAATCCTCAAAGAAGAGATGTATGCCCGAAGCGGCAGGCTTTTAAAAATTGCCTATGTGAAGGAAGTAAAGAGGCTGAGCGGACGTTGGGTAGCTACTCGTGCAATCTTCAAGGACGTTCTTAAAAAGGGGAAAGGAACAGAATTCATTATAGAAGATATTAAATTTGACGTAAAAATTCCTCCCCACATATTCTCAAAGGCTGCTTTAAGAAAATAGCCTTAGAGCTTATGACAATTTATAGGGCATAAAACTTACATTATAAGCATAATTTTTCCTTTTTTCGCGCCTGTTTATGAAAAAGTTATACAATATAAAAGAGGAGGTGGATTTTGCAGCAAAAAAATATGGATTCTCTCTCAAAGAAGTCTGTCCGTGCAAAGAATAATTGGAAGATATCCTCTGACCTGAAGATTCCAGGGATAAAATTTTGTAAAACCCTGCTTCTTCTTTTGTTTGTTGTGCTTTTAACCCTGCCTGTTTTTTCGGAGGACAACTGTGGAAAAATAAGGGTAGCCGTGGGGATAAATATTGTTGACCAGGACAAATTTATAAATTTTCTAAACAACGAATATCCAGAACAACCTGTTGCTTCATGGATAAACCAGATTAAAAATAAAATCCTTGCTGAGCTAAAAGAAAATTCTCCTGACATTGAATTTGTTCCTTCCAGCACAGAAAGTGCAGAAAACTGCCACTACCGTTTCCCCTTTGAGCTAACCCTTATAGGAGCGGGAGAAGATATAGAAACAAGCGGAGTGAGGCAATCAGAATACACAGCTTTCTTTATAACCTCATCCCTTGTACAAAACAACAGCTGCGGTATTCAAAACAGGTTAGTTGGAGCCGAAACCACCGGTTCGCAAACTCCGGAGGAAATAGCAACAGACCTTTTTCGCACGATAGAGTATCACATTGATTCCTATGGAAGCATAAGCACCAGAATTAAAGAATTTGAAAAATCCCATCCTGTACCACCGAGAGAACCAACGCTCGAGTTTGCTCTGAAGAGAGAATATGTCTCCCCTCTTAAAAATGAAAGAAAAGTTGAAATAATAATGCGTGTTAAAAACTGCAAGGGAGAGTTAGTATATGATAAAAACCATGGACAGCCAGTTTTAATTTCAAAAAAGACCTTAAGAGGTGAGCTAAAACCCACTCCTGGATTTCCTCAGGGAAGCTTAGTTACAAAAAACATAGTAACTCTGTTTATATTAAAACCTGAAGGAGCTTCCGTTACTTATACACTTAAAAAAGGCATGGAAATGAGCATTGACACTTTTAAAGCAGAAACATGTGGAATAGGCAAAAAAGAGGTCAAAAAGATAATGGTACCCATTGCCGGAATAGCTCTTGGTGCCGAACCAGATGAACCATATGTTTTTCCTGAAGGAAATGACAAAATTAAAATAAAGCTATTCAAAATTACTCCCACCGGAGGGAGGGAACCTCTTCATAACAGGCCGATTAATATTTCGGTAGAAAATCTCGAAGATGGGAAAATAACCCCAACAGGAGCGGTTTTAACCGGTAAAAACGGCATAGCAATACTAAACTATGATGCCGGGCAAAAAGACGAGATAGTTTATGTAAACGCAACATTTCAGCCAAAGGGTTACTCTGATTCAGCAGACGAAAAAACTTCTGTGACAGTTATTGAAAAAGGCTACGAATGGATGGGCACAGTTTTTGTAAACGAAACCTGTCATTTCGAAAAAAAAGAGGGAAAGGATAATCAAAGGGGATTCTGGAAAGAAAACCGTAGTTCTACAGCTTATAATCATACGCTTCACATTACAGTTAGGTTCCTTGCGAAACCTGGCAAGCCTGCAATTATTACAGGTAAAGATGTCACCGGCACAAGTCTTTACAGGCTTTCCACATTTTCCCGGGCAGCAAAGGCCGAATGCAAAGTCAAAGGAAGCAGAAAACTACGCGTAGTAAAACCAGGGGATTGGCAGAAAAGCGTAATAACAGACACTGGAGAATTAATAGAAAAAGATTTAAAGGTTTATCCTTCAATTACAATAAATCGGTTAAAAAACAAATACATTTTTGAATTCGGAGTTTCTGGGTTATATTGGAAAAGGAAAATGATAACAGAAGAATCTTTTTATGATGCGTGCGACCATACAACCAAAAACAAAAAATATCCCTCTTATGAGAAGAAAGTGAAATTCCAGCTTGATAGTATAGAGTATAAAGGACATACTGACAGCCTTGAGTTAATTTCCGGAAGTACAACTATAAACAAAGATACTATTCAGAAATGTACCACCACTTATAATTGGACCTTAAAAAAAATTAAAGAGAAAAAATAAGTCCAGAACTAAATTTATTAAAGAAAAGAAGAGTTTTATGGTAGAATAGGATTTCAAGGAAGTAAAGGTTTATTTTGAACTTTCCTTTGAAAGAGAACCTGATATAAAATATGTGCGATAAAAAATTCAAAAAATGGAGGTAAAAATGAGAAAACTCATTACAATTTTTACGGTTTTGGCCCTTGTAGGGTTACTGGCTTTTTGCGGTAAAAGCAAAGAGCAAAAAGAGGTTGAAAAGGCGGCAAAGCAGGCAGCACAGCAGATGCAACAGGTATCTAAAGGACTCCAGAAAATGGGAGAACAGATGGCAAAAACTACTGAAGAGGCTAAAGAGGGTAAGGTAGAGAAACCCCTCGATTCTAAAGTGCTTAAAGAGGTTCTTCCAAAGATAGATGGATGGCAGCAGAGTAATCTTCAAGGCGAACAGGCCACCTTTGGTGCTGTGAGCTATGCCAGAGCAGAGGCAGATTACACCAATGGAAAGATCAATATTCACATGGGAGTGGCAGATGCTACTCACGTCAAGCCCATGATAATGGGTATTCTTGCTGCGGCCAACATGAACTATCAGAGGGAAACTGAGACAGGTTACGAAAAGAGCTTTAAACAGGGAGATATGGTAGGAATCGAAAAATTCGATAAATCAAGTAATTCTGGCGAGCTTTCCGTCGTTTACAAGGGCAGATATTTTATCAACATTACAGCTGATAATCTTACCGATCCCAAGGATATGGAAATCCTGAAGGGTTTTCTTTCTAAGATAGATTTCTCAAAGCTTCAGTAAACCTGCATAACTAATAACATTTCCCGGGGTTGGATTCCAACCCCGGGATTTTTTATTGTTTTTTATCTTTTGATTATAAAATTTTTATTTTTTCCTGGGGTTTTCATTTCTTTAACAT
>JAGHBF010000019.1 GCA_021161165.1 Candidatus Aminicenantota bacterium | reverse complement strand
CCCTCCAACTCTTATTCTTGGATCAATCAAAGAATATATAAGGTCAACAAAAAGATTGGTTAATATGTAAATAGAAGATATAAACAGAACAACTCCCTGAACTACTGGATAATCTCTCTGGGTTACAGCCTTTATTAAGAGGCTACCTATACCCGGAATAGAAAAAATCCTTTCTGTGACAATAGCTCCTGTAAGAAGAGCACCCGTTTGAAGACCAATAACTGTGATTATGGGGATCATTGCATTTGGTAAAAGATGTTTCCTGAAAATATAAGCTTTCGAGAAACCTCTTGAAAGCAGGGCAAGATAGTACCCCTTTGTTTTTTCCTCTTCAAGAGATTTTTTTATTATTCTTGTGAGATAAGCGGAAAGACCTGTAGAAAGAGTTACCGCAGGAAGAATGTAATGTTCAAAAGACCCCACTCCTGAAACAGGGAAAAGTCTTAGCTGCACTGAAAAAACTAAAATTAAAATGGGACCGAGCCAGAAATTCGGTATAGCAAGTCCGAAGGTTGAAAAGAAAGAAGCAGGAAGATTAAATCTTCTATGGAGAGACGCCAATAAACCAAGAGGAAATGAAATGAAAACTGTAAAAATTATTGAGATAAGGGCAAGATAAATGGTTGGGGAAAGATGGGACAGTATAATCGAACTTACTCTTTCTCTTGAAAGTATAGACCTTCCAAGATCTGCCCTTGTCAGACCTTTTAAATAAGTAATATATTGTATGTAAATCGGCCTATCCAGGCCAAGTTCACTCCTCAATTCTTGAATCTGAGCAGGCTGTGCGTTTTCTCCAAGAATAAGTTCCACAGGATCTGCAGGAGTAATTCTCAAAAGAAGAAAAACAAGGGTGGCAGCTCCCCAAAGTGTTATCAATCCATAAATTAATCTTTTTAAAACATAGCTCATTTCAACTTATGCTTCTTTATGAGGTTGTAAAGATGCTGCCTTGAAATTCCAAGTTGTTTTGCTGTGAAAGTAATCTCCCATGAATTCGACTCCAATGCGGAAAGTATAAAATCCCGCTCCCACAGGTTTTTTGCTTTCTCAAGAGTTAAAGACACTCTCTGCGAATTCCTTAAATAAGGAGGAAGATGTTGAATTAGAAAGATGTTTTCTCCACCTTCCATAAAAGTGATACCTCTTTTTACTACATTTTCAAGCTCTCTTACATTTCCTGGCCAATCATAAGAAAGAAAAACCTTCTTAACCTCTGAAGAGAAACTAATTCTTTTCTTTTTAATATGAGATGCGAAATAATGTGCAAGAGTCATTATGTCTTCCTTTCTCTCTCGCAAAGGTGGAATTTCTATAAGGTGAGTAGAAAGCCTGAAATAAAGGTCCCTTCGGAAATATCCTTTTTCCATCAATCCAGATAGATTCTGGTTTGTTGCTGCTACCAGCTTGAATTCAACTGATATTTCTCTGTTATCTCCTAATCTTCTAACTCTCCTTTCCTGAATTACTCTCAATAATTTTGCTTGCAGAGATAATGGCATTTCTCCAATTTCATCCAGAAATACTACTCCTCCAATTGCCTCTTCAAAAATTCCTTTTTTGTCCCGTTTAGCATCTGTAAAGGCCCCTGCTTTATATCCAAAAAGTTCGCTTTCGAGAAGATTCTCCGGTATCGCTGCGCAGTTTACTGTCACGAACTTGCCCTGACCTCTTATTCTGTGTATTACCCTTGCTGCAAGGTCTTTGCCGGTGCCTGTCTCTCCCTGTATTAAAACAGAATAATCATCAAGCGCTGCTCTCTCAAGCATGCTATAAACTTTTCTCATTTCCCAGGAACTTCCCTTGAAAAGAATAAAGCCGTCATCCGGAAATAAAAGGTTTCTACCGGAGTTGAGTATTTCTTTCATTCGACTAAGGTCGTAACCAGAAAACTCTCCAGGAGCTTCGCTTCCTGAAAAACCTATAAGCATGCCTTTTTTATATGGCACCCCGCATATTACATACGATTTTATACCTTTAAGATAAAGCTCTTGTTTTGATTCTTCATCTTTATGTTCCCTCCAGTCATTCCAGAATTGAGGAGAATTGTATTCCCTTATTACCTTCCACGGAACATTTCCTTCAACCTTTTTTTCGAGAATATTTCCATCCTTATCCAAAAGAAAAATACCTTTTATATCCCCTGGTATTTCATCCTTTATTTTTGACAGAAGAAAAGAAAATGGTTCCTTTACACTCTGAACTTTTACATCTGCTTCAAAGTTATTGCGGGAGAGTTCTTTCTCTATAATCTCTGCTCTATAACTTCCTCTTTCTCTATACCATTTCATTGTTTTCCTGAGTTTTCCAATTTCCCTTCTTCCCCATAGACCGTTTTTAACCATAAGATAGTAACTTAGATACTCTTCCACCTCTTTGCCGTAATTGGAAAATCTTTGGGCCGCTTTAAGCACGTCTTTTTTCCTTTTGAACCTCAGTCCATTTAAAAGCAGTGACCAAGGGTCATCTCCTTCAATTGCTTCTCCTCCGAAGAATAATCTCAGTTTTTCAGCAGGATAATTCAGCTTTTTTTTCAAAATTTCAGGAGGTGGAGCATCTCCATCAAGAGAAATTTCAAAAATTTTAAGTGCCAAGTCGGAAATTTCTTCTCTTGTTCCCTTGTAATAAAAGACCTTTAATGCCTTTGAAAGCAACTCTTTTCCTTCCTTAAATTGACCTCGCAAATATAAGACATATCCCAGGGCAGCACAATCATAGGCATGAGATATAGAATTGGTGGATTTCAAGCCTTTGTTGTAACTTAGCCTGTAAAGATTCTCCGCTTCACCCCACCTTCCCAATCTGAAAAGGACTTCTGCCAGATTAAAGGAAGCGATAGTATACGCTTTGGGCTATGGGCAGAGGATAGTAGAACTATAGAACTGCGGAAAAATTTTTCCGCCTCTTTCAGATTATTTCTTCTGTAAAACAGAACGCCAAGGTCCGATGCTATTCTCCCGGCCAGGTTTGTGTCCATTTTATCAAGGGCTGACTTATATGCTTTTCTGAAATATCCTTCGGCCGATAGGAAATTCCCTTTGCTTTCCTCTTTCTTCCCGGCCCAGAGAAAAACCTCCGGAGGATCATCGTTTCTCACTTCAAAATCTCTGCCCTCAAGATAACATGAAATGGCATGGCCTATTTTAGTGCCGGATTTATCAAGTAGTTTTTTAGCTCCGTCCCTTTCTCCCAGAGCAAGAAGTATTTTTCCCTTTAAAAGAAGATATATACCACTATCTTCCTGCAAATCTTCAAGCCTACAAAGGGCTTCCTCATAATTCCCCTCATCTAAAAGGGATTCAATTTCATCTATGGTTGAAATTCTTTCGTCTGGAATTATGTCCTCATAAACTTTTGATGGCCTTTCATTATATTCACCAAACAATTTTTCAATAAAGCGCCGGGGGTTTGTATCTTCTTTTAGAAGAGAAAAAGCAACTTCTTTGGTTTCTTCATCCAGGGTTACCAAACTATTCTTCCAGTCCTTAAATGAAGGAGGATTTATTTTCAGGTTAACTCCCTCTTCCGATTCTCCTTCAAGCACAAAAACTACATCGTTAGATGAAAGGTAGAGGATTTTGAATATCTCTGTACTCACACCATTCCCGAAGTTTTCTATGCCGATAATTCTCCATTTTCTTTCTCTTAAAATCTTCTCAGCCAGACCTGTGAGGTTTTTCCAATTTCCGTCCAGCAATATTCCATTCTCCGACATTTCAATTGCCCTTCTTATAATCCAGGATTTACCACAGCCTTTCTCTCCCAGCAGGTTAATAACCTTCTTCCCTCTGGCTTCATCAAAGGATTTTAAAATAAAAAGAAGTTCCTTTCGGTCGAAGGGAAACCAACAGACTCTTGAAAACAACGGGGACTTCACAATATTTCTTTCCTGAGGAGGAGAAATTCGGACTCCTCTTAAGGGATATCCCTGAAAAAAACCTGGATTTGAAAGTTCAAAGAAAGAATCAACAGATATACCTAAAGCCTTTTGAAGGCAAGCTTTTAAAGCCTCTTTTTGAGGTTCTAAATCCCATTTCCCTGTGAAGTTCTTTCTAAAAACATAATATCCATCATCTAATCTTATTGTTTCAAGAAGATTGGGATGAAAAAAAGGAGGGAGATTGGCTATTTTGTTAATCCTGGGAAGGGGAAGTTTCACTGGAGAAGTTCTTCTGGAGCCTTTACTTTCGCAAGGTATTCAGGGTCCACCGAATTAATTTCTGAGATAAGCTCCTTTGCTCTTTCTCTGTTTCCAAGCTCAGCATAGACCCTTGCAAGGTTATACTTCAGACCCAGATATTTTTCAGGTGAATGTCCTTCTTCCTTCAACCCCCTCTCGAGAGTTTCTATTGCCTCCTCATATAGTCCCTTCTCAAGGAGGCAAATACCCATCAATTCAAGGGATTCCAGCCGTTTTCCCTTAGCCTTGGAAGAAATCTGAAATTCTGCTATAGCATCATCATACATTCCCATTTCCATATAGGCGATTCCAAGGTCAAAATGCGTCTGATAGTCTTCCTCTGCTACAGACGCACTCATAGAAGAACTGAATTTTTTTATCATTTCCTTTTCCAGCTTTTCTTTCTTCCTTTCATCCTCATCCTCAGCCTCTACTTCTTCCATGGCTTCAAGTTCCTGAGCTATGACCTTGCCCAGGTCAAAAACTTCTCCTTCAATTTTTTCTTCAGCTTTTTCAGAGGAAATTTCTCCTGCCTTTTCCTCCTTCTCCAGGAGCTTCTCAAATTCCGTACCAAATGTTGTGAGGTCCACTTTTTCTCCACCGGCTTCCTGCATCAATTCCTCTGGATTAAATTCCTCCCGGGTTGGAGGAACAGTTTCCTGTAAAGGCTCCTCCTCAAGTGTCGGTATTTGTATTCCTTCCTGTTCCACTAATTCGGTATTAGAGACGGAAGAAGCTTCTTCAAGGGAAATATCACTGGT
>JAGHBF010000005.1 GCA_021161165.1 Candidatus Aminicenantota bacterium | reverse complement strand
GCTATGTCAGCATTGATCTCAGCGGCTCCCGCTAAATTAACTCCCCGCCCTCCAATATATGGAATTCCAGCAAAAACACTCCCTAAAAAAAGGCTGATAATTCGGGGCTACTTTATCTATCCGGATTTTGCCTTTCGATATAATCCTTCTACAGATAAGATGGAAAAACTCCCTGAAGGAACGGAGTTAAAGGCGGAAATATTTGTCCTGAAGTTAAGATACGGAATTACCAATAGGATAACCGCTATAGCCAATTTCCCTATAATCAGCAAGTCATTTACAACTGCGAATTTCACTAAATCCTCTAATGGCTTGGGAGACTGCGTGGGCGCGCTGCTTTTTAAAGTTCATCACAACAAAAAGCAGAGGTTCTTGACTTCCTTCCTGCTCTGGTCAAAATTTCCCACCGCAAGAACAAATAACCTTTCCCCTCAGGAGTTACCGCTGGGCACAGGCAGTTATGATTACGGCTTTGCTGTTTTGCCAGAAAAGGAATTGGGGAAATGGGACCTTCGTTGGTCCATTTTTTACAAGGTAAAGGGGAAGGATTATCAAGGAGAAAACCTGCCTGACGAGATATCGGTTTCCTGGTCCGGTGCATATAACCTGTCCTATAGGACTATTCCTGAGGTTAGCTTGGTTTACAATAGAACACTTAACTCTTCAGGCCCTTCTTACTACTATCTTAAAGCAGTTGCTGGAGTACAGTTCAGGCTGAAAAGAACTTTCCTCCTTCAGACGGTTTTTCTTAAAAACATAACGGCAAAATTGCCTTTTGCGGACAACTATGCCATCTGGCTTGGATTTTTCAAACTTATTTAAATAAGGAGGTGAAAAAATGGTTAGTAAAATGGATAGTTTTGTAAAAAAGAATCTTGTCTGGTTTGTCCTGCTGTCTTTGGTAGTAGGATTTGTAGCCGGACTCTTTTACTCAAAGGCTATAATAAATCTTCTGAAGTCCCTTATAATCCCATCAGCATTTCTCATGCTCTGGGCTTCCATGATAGACCTGCAAATAAGGAAGTTCGTTGACTCTATAAAATATCCAAAGAAACTTTTACTGGGAAATTTCCTGGCGTTGGTGGTAGCTCCTCTTATGATGCTCCCCTTAGCCCTAATTTTTGCTAAGGAGCCCAAAATGTTCGCAGGGTTAATGCTTGCAGGCATAGCACCTCCAGGAGGCTTTATAACATATTGGACCATGATATTAAATGCCAACATGGGCCTGGCGGTTTCCCTTACGCTAACAACCTTCCTGGTTTCCTTAGTGTGGATTCCCTATGGGATGAAAATCCTGGTGGGTGGAAAGGTAAATGTAAATGTGGCCATGCTATTCAAGAAAGTTCTTCTTCTTGTTGTGGGACCATTTATCTTAGCGGTTATTACCCGTATGCTTATTCTCAAAACAAAGGGGGAAAAGGGACTTAAGAAGGCAAGGCCATATTACCATTTGATTTCATCCCTTATGGCCCTCTTCCTTGTCTTTTCAGGGGTTTCTCTGAAATCCAAGTTCATTCTTGCCCACACTGCCCGGGTGATACTTCCCGCCGGAGGAGCGCTTTTCTATTATCTGCTTGCCTATCCCGTGACTTACTATCTTCTCAAATGGATTTTCAAAATATCTCTGGATGATGCTATCCCCCTTGTCTACGGAACCGCCACTAAAAATCTTTCCATTGCTATGGGGCTGGCTGCAGCAGCCTTCGGACCGTTAACCCTGCTGGGCGTGGTCTCCTGTGTGATTTTCCAGATGCCCCTTGCTTCCATGTGGTATAAGGTTTTTCTAAGAGTTAAAGAAGGAGAAAAATTTGCTATTGCTGCGGAAGAAGAAGCAGAGGAATTAGAGAAAGAAATTGAGGGTGAAATAAAGAAAATAGAAAGTGAGATAAAAAAATAGAGCACAAGCTTGAGCATTTCACACAAAGGAAAAAGGAACTCGAGGAAAAATTAAATGCAGTCCGAAACAACAAAAAGGAGGTGAGAAAATGAAGAAAAATTACACAGTGGTTGGTTTCATAGGAAGATCAAATGTAGGACAGATGTCTGCCCGCTTGGCAATTGAATTGGACAAAATGTTTTCTAATGTCAATATAAGGTGTCTGCCTGCTTTAAGCGGAGATGCTTCTCCGGCAAAAGACAAATTTTTTGAAGATGACGGCATAATAGTTATAGACGGGTGCAAACTGAGATGTATTTCCAAAACTTTGAAAAACTACGGGCTCGGGGACAAAATAGTAAGACATTATGTTCTTGATGAAGATTTCCAAATAGAGAAAACTCCAGGCCTGAATTATGATGAGGACGTATTTAATAAAGTGCTGGAAAAAATTGCGAATGACTTGAGAAAACTTGAATAAGCAGATAAATTTATTTTATGCAAAAATACACGGTAATTTTACATTCAATAGGAAAGGAAAGGGTTCTCGCTAAAAGTCATGGTTTTGAAATAACACTCGGAGCAAAAAGCGGGGATCCTTCCTATGGTTTCAATGCGGCAGAAACGCTCCTGGCAGCATTTGGAACGTGCCTTATGACCAATTTAAACAGCATTTCCAGGCAAATGCATTTACAGATAGAAGAAGTGGAAATTCAGGTGGAGGGAATAAGGCTTGAAAACCCGCCGAGAATTTCAAGAATAAATTACACTGTGAAAGTAAAAAGTTCTGAGCCGGAGGAGAAACTGAACAAATTGTTGGAACTTTGCAATAAATACGGAACAGTTACAAATACTCTCCTGTTTGGCACTGAAACTTCAGGAAACATCGTAAAAATTTAAAAACCATTTTCATTCGCAGGCAAATACATTTTAAATAAAAGTGTCTGTCACCTTTGTCCTGTCATTAAATCTTATCCATTTTTTTGTTAAAATAAGAAAAAAAGGAGGGTTTTTGAGAAACAAAGCATTATCAATCTTAACTATCTCGGTGGTAATTTTTGTAACCTTATTCCTGGCAGGATGCAAACAGACTACCCCTGAAAAAAACAGACTATCCCTGAAAAAAAAACCTTTCGAAATTACAAATCTGGTTTTTTGTTCACAGGAACCAGGCGGATATATGGAGTACGTGGAACTACCCGATGCTACATATAAACCTGGAGACGCTGTATGGCTCTACATGAACATCAAGGGTGTTAAGTTTATAAAAAATCAGGATAAAACCAATGAAATCTGGATTTCCGAACACCTTACTCTAAAAGGACCCGATGGTAAGGTCTATCTGGATGGAGAGTTGCTGAATGACCACAGAAATTTATCACCCGAACTTGACCCGAACAAGCTTTTTTTAAGAAATAAAATAACTACTACCCCACAACTTGAGGAAGGAAAGTATACTGTAATAATAACAGTAGAGGACAAACTTGCTAAAAAGAAAGCAAGTGCTTCTTCCAGCTTTATATTAAAAAAGTAAAATTCAATGTATACGGCCTGCAGAGTGCAGGCCGTAAGTTACAGTTCAATGAGAAAAGAAATCATACATTGGATCCCATGGAGGAACAACTATAGGTTTTTGCTTCAAAAGCTTCAGCATCTCGGGTGTTAAATTTTTCTTTGGTATCACCACCTCATACAAATAGTAATCAAACCACTTATCATACATCACATACATTCCGTTCTTACCGGCTTTGCTACCCCAGCTATTCTCAACAAGCCATTTAATAGGTTTACCGTCTGGCCCAAGATCAACTCCTGTAAAAACCATGGCATGGGTGGGAATGGAATGTCTGTAAAGAATTATCTGTTTCTTTGTCATGCTAAGGTCAATTCCGAGAAGGGATTTATAATCGTAGGTATCGGGAGCCATTATTCCATCCTTATTTAAAAGCTCCTTCCCTACATCACAGCCGAACCATACTGGTTCTTTGTCCTGAGTAAGCGTTTTAAGAGTGAGCTTTTTCACCTCCTCAATTGGAAGATTGAGGAAGGTAAGATCCTGACGGTCGGCCATATCTCTGTCAAGAGAAATGGAATAAAGCTTGTAATATTTCTTGGCAGGACAGTTATAAACTACTACATAGTCATTAAGGTCAACATTTACAAATTCCTTAAAGAAACTCTGTGGAGTGTAGGTTTTCCATGGGGAAATTTTTCCATTTTTGTCTTTGTATCTCCATTTAAACTGTTTAGGGGGAACTCCAAATGTATAGACAAGGAGCCTATATACATCTTTTAGCATCTCTATTTTCATCTTTCTGAGCTCAACTTCACTCTTTTTGGACTCCCTTAAAATTGCTGCATCTCTTCTCAGGAGAGTGGCAAGAATCTGATTTATCCTTCTTGTATTGGATGTATTATAGGTTTCAGGCATGATTTCTTTTGGAACAACTCCATATTTATTAACGAGAGCAACCACCATGTTCCACTGTCCACCATCGGGAATTGGATTCTTCAACAAGAAATCCACGGTCCTGTCCCCAATGGGTCTGTTCCTGGTTTCTATTATCTTTTCAAGGAAAAGATTTGCCTTTTCAAGCTTGTCATAGAAGAAATTGTAACTCTGAGAAAGTTCAAATTTCTCCAGGTTCAGTCTTTGGGCCACTCTGTAGCGGAGAATGTTAAGCCCGGCAAAAAGCCAACAGCGTCCACTGCTCTTCTGATTTGTAACCCCCTTCGTTTTTAGCCTAAATGAGAAATTCCAGTCAAAAAGAGAATCTTTTACTCTTTTGTTAACCACAAGCTTACCCACATCGTTTGCAGAAACGGCATTGATAAGAGCCTTTGTTTGAGGAGCATTTACGTTGACTGAAGTCTCAAGAATTTTAAGGACATCAGGAGTAATGCCCCTATAATCTTTTTCCGCAAATAACGATGCGATAACTAAGAAAGAAGTAAGAATTAAACTTACAACCCTTTTACATGTCATAATTACCTCCTTTTTGTATAATGTAATAATTTTATATTCTTAAGAATACAAACTCCAAAATCTGGGCTTTCCTTATATCGGGGTCTATTCATTCCCGTAGTATAAAGATGCTGGGAAGAGCTAAAAGTAATCCAAAAGGTGACAGACACCCAAAGCTCTAAAAGGTTTAGCTCCAAATAATCCGACAAATCTATATCCCTCCTCTTTTGTGTTAATTGCCTTAGCCTCTTATTACAAATAAACAAATGAACTCATTTCATTGCGGGAATCGCAACAATGGGTAGATTTACCTTCTTTAGCATGGAATTTAATCCCTTTATATCTTTTTCAAAAAAGTTCTTAACCCTATTAATTCGGGTATTGTATTCACTTTTAATCTCTTCAAAAAACTCAATTTGAGCACGAGTAGGAGCTCTAAAGGGAGATTGAATGCTCCAGAATAATTGTTTGAGGTTTTCAACAAGTTTATCTTTCTCCCCCCAATAATATTCACTGGCATAGGTCTTTTCTTTTCTTGTGAGAGAGTATTTTAACTCGTCTACTTTTTTCAGATTCTCCTTTATGGAATTACAAAGGGTTGATGAGGGCTTTTGGTAAACTTCAACAACTGTTTTTTTGATGGATGAAAGCTGTCTTTTTATACTATCAAGCGCCATTATTAATTTATTAACATTGCTTATCATGTCTCTCAGCTCAAGTGAAATTCTGAGCTGCTCCTTAAGTTCCTCAATTTTATATGTAATAGTGGGATCCACTTTTACCGTAAGAGGTGCTTCTGCTTCAAGTTCTCCTGCTTTTATTTTTATCGTATATTTTCCAGGAAGAACCTTTGGCCCTGCACCAGATCTCCTTCCAAGCCTTTCTCCTCTTTCCAGGGAAACAGGAGGGTCATACGTTAAATCCCATACGGCAAGGTTTATGCCTTTCACGGGTTTTAGAGAAAGCTTTCTGACTTGATTTCCATTTTCGTCATACACTACAAGTTCCGCTTTTTCATCCTTTTTCAGGTTATCTTTCATGTAAAAATAAATTAAAGCTCCATAAGGAGGATTTGGGCAAACAAAAACTTTATCGCCAATGGAACCTTTGGTTTCCAGCATGGAGTACAAAAGAGCAGTTCTTGGCGGAAAGATATACAGTTCATGTACTAACGCCTTCTTTATTTCCTGAACAGGAGTTATATCGTCAAAAATCCATATTCCTCTTCCATGAGTCCCAAGTATAAGGTCGTTTTCTCTTGGATGAATGATTATATCGTGAACTGCAACTGGAGGAAGATTGTTCATACTGAGTCTTTCCCAGTTTCTTCCCTTGTCAAAGGTAACAAAAAGCCCTATTTCAGTTCCTGCATACAGGACGTCTGAATTTCTCGGATCCTCTTTAACTACATGAACATACGCATCATCCGGTAGCCCATTTGTTATTCTTTTCCAGGTTCTTCCATAATTATGGGTTACAAATATATAGGGAGAAAAATCGTCAAACATATGTCTATCAAAGGCTACATATGCTGTTGCAGGATCCGTCCATGAAGGCTCAATGTGAGAAACGGGACTTTCAGGTTTGATCCCTTTAAGGTTGCGGATTACATTTGTCCAGTGTCTGGCACCGTCTACTGTGACCTGAAGATTTCCATCATCTGTCCCAGCCCATATTATTCCTGGTTTTGCTGGGGACTCAGCAAGAGAAATTATTGTACAATGATTTTCTGCTGTTGTGTTTTCCGGGAAAATAGGTCCTCCAGCTGTTTCCAGCTTCTGTGGATCATTTGTCGTAAGGTCCGGGCTTATTCTTTCCCATGTAAGGCCAAAATCCTTTGATCTAAAAACCACGTTCCCTGCTAAATAAACGGTCATAGGGTCATGTGGAGATTGAACAATCGGTGCATCCCAATCAAAGCGATATTTAAGCTCCCCCGCAGGTCCTCCTTCATTTCTTTTCACATATGGGGTATTATCTATTGATTCGCCTGTTTTCGTATTAACCAAGGAAATTCCCCCTCCCTGATATTCAACGAGATGAATCCATGGTTTGGTAGGATGGGTTACAACGAAAAATCCATCTCCTCCTCCTATTGAGTACCAATGGTCATTTAAAATCCCGATATAACCTCTGGTTCTTGAAGGTGCACACCATGTGCCATTGTCCTGAAGACCTCCGCAAACGTGATAAAATGGGAGTCTGTTGTCTGCATATATCTGGTAAAATTGGGCAGCTATAAAATTATTTAAAAATTCCCAGGTTTTTCCTCTGTTATAAGAAACAGCAAGACCGCCATCGCTTCCCGTAAACACTCTATAAGGATTTTTTGGATCTATCCACATAGTATGAAAATCTCCGTGGATCCGCCGGGCAATTCTCCTGAAGGTTTTGCCCCCATCTTCTGATACCCAGAGAGGAGAAGCAATAGCATAAATTCTGTTCTCATCCTGAGGGTCTACCCTTAACTCCGTATAGTAAAATCCTCTGCTTACAATTTCAGTCCCTTTATGGATAAGCTGAAAATGGTCCCCTCCATCGTCTGACCTGAAAAGCGCTCCTTCTCTTGCCTCTGCAATCACATAAACCCTTTGAGGCATGGAGGGAGCTACCTTAATTCCAATTCTTCCCATGAACTCAGGGAGCCCTTCAGTTAGCTTTTTCCATGTATATCCACCATCTACGGAGCGAAAAACTCCTCCTTTTTTATCCCCGCTATCAAAGTCCCATGGCTTTCTTTGAAAATACCACATGCCTGCATATAGAACATTCGGATTGGAAGGATTCATCTCAATGTCAGATGCCCCGTGATATTCGTCTATATAAAGAACTTTTTCCCAGGTCTTTCCTCCATCTTCAGTCATATAGACACCACGATCAGTACTAGGGCCAAACACATGCCCAATGGCGGCTACATAAACTATGTTCGGATTTCTGGGATTAATAATAATTCTTGAAATTCTTTCAGTATTCTTAAGACCAACACACTTCCAGGTTTTTCCTCCATCAGTGGATTTAAATACACCTTTACCAAAGGACGTGCTGTTTCTGGGATTATCCTCACCTGTGCCCACCCATATAACATCTGGATTAGAAGGATCAACAGCGATATCTCCAATAGATTGAATCCCCTGTGAATCAAAAATGGGCAGCCACGTTACACCGCCATCGATGGTTTTCCATACACCTGCAGAAGCGGTGGCCACGTAAATAATTTTGGGATTTCCGGGAATACCTTCTATATCAGTCAACCTGCCCCCCATAATAGCTGGACCAATATTTCTGAATCTCAAATTATTGAAAACTGCCATATTAACTGTATTATTTGATTTAGCCAACAGGGGGAAAACCGATATAACACCTGCAAAGATAATAAAAAATACTTTAAATAAACCAGATTTTTTCATTTTTGTCCTCCTATTAAATTTATACGTAGAAAATCGAAGAAATACAAGAATTTTATACAACATATT
>JAGHBF010000104.1 GCA_021161165.1 Candidatus Aminicenantota bacterium | reverse complement strand
TTCTCATTGCGGAAATCCCTCTTTCATAATCGTATTCACCTGTGATTTCGTAAGTATAGATAATTTTTGGACTTTTTATTTCAATTCTTGAGAGGATTATATCTTCCTCAGATGAGGTGAGAAAGTTTTGCTCTATTATTTTAGCTGTGAGAAACTTTGTAGGATAGGAGATTCCCATTAGGTCAATAGAATTTTCCCCAAAGAAGCCTAATTCATCAAGCACCTTTACTTTTTCCACATGCTTTGAATATCTGAGGGTTCGTTCCTCCATTTCAGGAACATTTGTTGTTTTCAAAAGGCTTCTCAGACCATCTGTCGGAAAAGACACGAGGTCTTGTACAGGAAATCCGATTTCCCTTCTGATGTCTGAAAAGGGTCGAACTTCTCTAATTATCCCATTTTTCTTCACTCTTGCAGGCCTTCTGTATTCTTCTATTAAGTCCTCAACCGACCATGTGAGATTATGATAAAAAGGAGGAGTGGGATTTAAAGGTAGTCCTCCAACTAATATTGTAATTTTCTCAGCGACTCTTGCCCTTGAAAGCCCATTCCCCACAAGAAGGTTAGAAATTCCAGGAGTAAAACCACAATCAGGGATAATGGTAGAATCGTTTTCCCTGGCAAGCTCATGTAATTGAAGATAGTCCTCTTCCATAAATGAAACGCTTACCACTTTTTTGCCAAGAGAGGCGAGTTTTTTCAGAGCAGTAAAACCGAGTTTTCCCGGTAAGGCTTCCACTACAACATCGTATTTTTTTATTTCGTCATTTATTCTTTCATCGGTCAAAAAATTCTTCCTTTCAGCTTTAATGAAAGGGTATTGCTGGAGTTCTTCCAATCTCTGAAGGGAAGTTTCCCATACAGTTGTGTCAATACCCCATTCTCCCAGTTTTAAGGCTATAAAACTTCCCTGTTGCCCTCCTCCCAGCACTAAAGCATATGGCATTTTTCACCTCCTATATTTATTCTGGGTGTATTTTTATTATTTTTCCAATTTTTTTGATTTCCTTCTCAGCTCTTTCATTTCCCACTGCTACTATTGTGAAACTTTCTGGTTTGACGAGGTCTCTGGCGACTTCATTAATTCGAGCTGCAGAGAGTGATTCCATTTTTTTGAGAAATTTTTCAGGATAATCCTCTTCTAGTCCATAAAAGAGAATTCCGGAAAGTAATGACCCTATTTGTGCTGGAGTTTCAAGTCCCAGGGGGAAATGACCAAGAAAATAACCCTTTGCCTTTTCCACTTCTTCTTCTGATACCCCTTCTTTTAAAGTTTTTTTGATTTCGTCCGTTATCTCTTCAATCATTTTCGCTGTAGTTTCTGGCTTTGTAAAAGTTGAAATGGAAAATAATCCTCCGTATAGCATAGGAGAAAATGATGAGCGGATGGAATATGTAAGTCCACCTCTAGCTCTTACCCTTTCCATAAGTCTTGAGGAAAAACCTCCTCCCCCAAGGATATAATTGAAAACTATTGCTTCTTCATAGAAAGGAACTTTTCTCGGGAAAGACGGATGACCCAATCTGATCTGGGTTTGTTCTGCATCCTGTTTTAAATAGAAATAAATTTCTAAGCTTTTCCTGGGCTCTGGAGCAGGAAGGGCAAATTTTTTCCCTCCTTCTTTCAGTGAGGAAATGAGTCTACCAAGAGCAACCTCTGGTTCTTTATAGCTTCCGCTAAGAACTGCTATGGCTGAAGCCTTCCTGAAGGTTTCATTTTTCTTTGCTACAAGATCATCCCGGCGAATTTTTCTTAAGCTTTTTTCTGTTTCCTGCCTTGAATAGGGATGCGGCTCAAAAACTTTTCGATGGAAAATCATTGAAGCAGCAGCTTCTGGAATGTCCCAGTTCTGTTTTAACTCGGTTATACCTCTTTCTATCTGCTTTTGTAATTCCTCTTCAGAGAATTCAGGAGAGAAGAGACAGTCAGCTATGGTTGATATTGTCTCATCCGCATACTGTGAGAGGCTCCAAAAACTAACCGTGATTGCTTCTGTTGAAGCGGAGACAGAAAAAGAAGAGCCCATAGAGTCGAGTTTTTCTATTATTTCTTCATAGGTTTTTCCGCTGCAACCCCTATAAAGAAGGCTGGAAAGAAGGTAGGATACGCCTTCTTTCCCTTCAGGGTCAAAAGCTTTGCCTCCAGACAATACAATTTCTCCATAGAGTGTTTCACCGTCTCTTTCGTGAATTGCTACAGGTACTCCCTGTATTATTGAAAATCTTCTTTGGAAAATCATTTATCCCCTCTCAAAATAACAGTATTTCTTTTGCCTTCAGCCAGATAGGTTTCCCATAATTCTATTATTTGTTCCTTTTTTGCTCTCTGTAGAATATTGAGGTGCTTTATAAATAGTTCAGGGTCTCCTGTGTTTAAATAACTTTCCCCTGCCATCAATCCCGTATGAAACGATTTTTCCAGTGAAGAAAGTGTCTCTGCAAGTGCTTGATTTCTTGCCTTCATCATTTCTGTTTCTGAAATTTCCGGGTTTTCCAGGGCTTTAACCATTTCTGTTTCAAGAATACGGGGTTCCACTCCGGTTTTTGCTATGGAATAGAGGAAAAACAGACTATAATCCCCCAGAGGATAAAATCCGCCTCCTGCAGATGTGGCTATGTTAAGTTTGTGCACAAGATGTTTCCACAACCTTGAGCTTTCCCCGGATGTTATGATCTTTTCAAGAACAGGGATAAGAGGGAAGTCTTGGTGGGTAAAACCAGGAAGGACAAAGGACATAAATACGAAAGGGACTTCAACCTCCATTATTATTTCCGACCATCGGTTTCCCTTTTGTTGCGGTTCTTGGGTTATATTTAATTTCTCTGGCGGGTTTTTCTCCCATTTTCCAAAATATTTATTCAAAAGAGAAAGTGTTTTATCCATTGTTATTTGTCCGCTTAAAACGAAGAAAATATTTTCAGGAGAATATCTTTCTTTAAAATAATTTAACATGTGATCCAGTGAATAAGAAGCAATGTCAGATTTCCAGCCTATTACAGGCCAGTGATAGGGATGTGCAATGAATGAAATTGCAAAAAGTTCTTCCAGCGCTTTTCCCTGTGGTGAATTATCCGTTCTCATTAATCTTTCTTCCATAACCACATCCCTTTCTCTTAAGAACTCTCCTTCGTCAAATAGAGGATAAAGAAAACGGTCAGCTTCCATTTTCACTACTTCTTCAAGATATATTGGAGAAATGTTTTCATAATATACAGTTTTGTCGTGGCTGGTGAATGCGTTAAATTCCCCTCCCATTTCCTGGATCCTTTTGGCATGTTCCTGAGGTCCGTAATTTCGTGATCCTTTAAACATCATGTGTTCTATCATGTGACTTATTCCTGTTATCCCAGGCCTTTCGTATTTCGAACCAGCTCTTACCCATATTTGGAAGCTGACCATGGGAGAAGATGGTCTTTCGATAGCAATAACATCCATTCCATTTTCTGTCTTTGCGATACTGTATTTGAAGTTCATTTTTTCCTCCTACACCCTGGGTTTTCCGAAAAGTTCTATTGAAATCTTTTCTGCAAGTTTTATCCCTTCTTCTTTAGTTTCAAATTCCCCATCCAGCTGTAGTTCATAAAGTTTTTTTAGAATTTTTCCAAGTTTGGGTCCGGGTTTAAATCCTATAGCAAGAAGGTCTCTTCCCATTACAATAGGTTTTATAGCCTCCTCCGCCCTGAACTCTTCGAATTTTTTCAATAGCCACTTTCCGGGTTCGTCGAGTTCTGTAAGGGGATGTTGCCCTCTTGCATTTCTATCAGCTGCATCCAGTAGGACTGCAAGTAAATATTCGCCTTCCAGCTCCTTTGAAAGTCTATTAAAAGCTCTTTTTGTTACATTGTCTCTCTGATTATATATTTCTGAAGGACGGTGATGGGTTCTTACGAGCTTAAGGATTCTGTCTCTCAGGGGATAACCTTTGTAGGAGTAAATACCGAGTTTATCGCAGAAGGCTTCTGCTAATTTTTCCCCTTCTACATCGTGTCCAACGCTTCTTACAACAAGTCTTCCATTCTTCCATTCCCATTTGCTACATAAAGGTTTTGCAATATCGTGGAGAAGAGCCGCAAATATTAGGGCCTGTCTCTGTCCTCCAGCAATGCTATAAATTTCAGAAAGTCTGGCTGCCTGCATTACAGTTAGCACAGTATGAGGCCATATGGTATGATTCCCGAATTCGTCAGTTTCTGGATGAAATTTTCCATCCTGAATCCAGAAAGAAAGGGTATATAGTTCAGGGAAAATTTTTTCCAGAACAGTGAGGGGAAGAAATTCTTCCCAGCCTCTTTCAGGATTTCTGGTCTCGTGCATTTTGTAAAGCTCTTCCAGAATTCTTTCTCTGGGAATTTCTGTAAAAGATACAGGCTTTGATTTTTCATAAATTTCCGCGTCTATTTTGAATGCAAGCTTGGCAGCAAATCTTGCTGCCCTCAAAACCCGTAGCGGGTCGTCTGAAAATGCTTCCGGATTTGTCATTCTCAGAATTCTCCTTTTTAAATCTTCTCTTCCTCCAAGAGGATCTATCAGCTTGAGGTCTATAAGTCTTATTGCCATGCTGTTTACAGTGAAATCCCTTCTTTTGAGATCCTCCTCAATAGGTAAGTCAGGATCTGCATCCACTATGAAGTTTTTATGAGATGAAGAAAAACGGGAAGCCTTCCTTTCTTTTCTTGGAATAGCTATTTCGATGATCTCTCCTTTGTAATGGAATTTAAGTACGGCAAAACTTTTGCCTACAAGATTGATTTTTCCATAGGATTTGAGTTTTTCTATTATCTCCTCAATTCTATGTCTGGTTATCAGAAGGTCAAGCTCTTGAATTTCCTTTCCCATTAAAAGGTCTCTAACACCTCCTCCTACTATATAGACGTTGTCTTTAAAGAGTCCTGTAAAGAAATCCCTGTGCGGAGTTTTAAAGGATAAAGTCTTTAAATCTTCTCGCATCTTCAAGAGCATAAATGTTATTAAAAATAATATAGGAATTTCTATCCACAAGAGATTTCAACTTGAGAAAATCTTCTTCAGTAAATTTGTACCTATAGCCTCCTTTCCCGTGTAATCGAAAATACCGAATTTCTCCACATTCTGCTCTCCAAGAAAAGGGGTCTACTACATGAAATAAGTCATATCTTTTACAGAGTAAATCAATCTTTCCCCGCCATCTGTCACATCGTAACTCAATTCCCAGTTTTAACCCATCTCTTTTAATGAAATTAAAGAAATTGTCCATATTTTCGAAATTTTCATCGGATGGACAAAAACTTGGTGGAAGCTGGAAAATAACCTTCTCAGCCTCGAGAATTTTTGCTGCCTCAAAGGTAAAATCCCAGGCTTCGAAAACCTCTTTACAGGGGAGAAAAAATCCTCCCTTTGAGGGTTTCTTTCCTTTAAATCTTCTGTAAGTAGGAGAAGAAGGTGGATGAGTTATTATCTGCAACGCCTTTAGTGTAAATTCAAAAGAAAGAGGAGCTTCTTCTCTCCATTTTTTTAAGATAGAGGTAGGTACAGGGTTATAAAAGGTATGTTGAACCTCTACCACATTAAATTCGTTAAAATATCTCTTCCTACCCTCACAGAAACCGGCGCACCCTATTTTCATTTCAACAACCTCATGCTTTTCAATCTTACAGCGTTTCCCTTTATTTCTCCTTCAAATGATATTAAATCACAGCAGCTGGCATAATCAAAATCTGGGATACTCTGTTTTTTCAATTTCTCTATTTTATACACCTCTCCCCCGTCACAAACAATAAAAATCTCCTTTCCTTTTTCCCTTATTTTAGGGGAAATAATTCGGGGAGCCTTCGTTTTAAGAGAAACTTTAGAGGAAAAGACCCCGTAGGTAAATTTTATATATTTCAGTTTGTGAGAAAGTAGAGAATTTACCCTTACAGTTAAATCCGGAAGAGTAAATGGTAAGGCTGCGTGACACCAGTCTTTACCTCTAATTTTGCATACATTTCCCTGACAGGGGAGAATGGGGTGAAGTTTAAGGATGTCGGATATTTTCATTATAATCTCGTATCCTTCCCTCCAGCCGGGTTCTATGAGAATCAGGAGTCTATGAGATTCCATGATTTTTTCCACAATCTTTAATGAATTTTTTTGCTCCGAGAGAGCAGAGGAAAGGATAGCTATTTCACCTTTAAGTTCAAATTTATTGAAATCCCCATGAAAAAGATTTAGCTTTATTCTCTGTTTTTCAGCAATGTTTTTAGCGAGCTCAAGAGCATTTTTACTTTTTTCTATACCAGTTATCACTGGGTTGTAGTCCTTAAAAATGTCATAGGCTGCAAAAATTGAAGCACCTGGCCCTGTTCCTAAGTCATTTATAATCATATTATCTTCTGGTTCGAAATTGGTTAGTCTTAGGATTTCTTCAAGAACGAAGAATGTCCTGTAATAACCCTGGGGGAAAAAGAAGGCAAAGTATGCTGAAAGGAGCTCATTTTTTTCCATATAATTTCCAAATTTCCCTGAAATTAAAAGAGAAGAGAGCTTCCCAATGTTTTTTGCCAGTTTTTTTAGGGGATAGTCATAAAGGTCTAAAATTCTGGCTCCTGTTTCAAACCATTTATGCAGGTTATCTTGTCCCCTTTTCAATGATTGTTGAATAGGAGTGTATAAAAAATACTGGGTTTTCAAAGGAAAACTCCTTGGTAAAAATTTCAGAAATTACCCTGCCCTTTGATTCTTTTTCAACCGGAAGTCCAAGATAGTAGGCAATGGTTGGGACAAAGTCAACCAAGGAAGCAGACAAGTTCTTTGGAGAAATATAGCGGGAAAATGCGAGATATAGCCCGGAAGGACAGTCGAAATGGTCGCCGCATATTAATTTATCTCCGAATATTACCTCAAGATATGACCTCCAGGGAGGCAGTGGGTCTACTGAGAAGGGAGACACTACAAAAACCAGGTCTTCTGAGGAAGACAGGGTTAAAAATCTTCCTATAATATGGTCATAGTATTGATAGTACTTATCTATTACTCCCATAAATTTTTCAAGTTCATCAGGGGCAACAAACGGATAAAAACTTGATGTGTATCTTAAAAAATGAAGTTTTATCTCTCTTGCTCCCTGAAATCTTGCTATTAATAAATTGGATTTACCCACAAGCTTAATTGCCCTATTAAAAACTGCATCATCCAGGCTTAGGGATTTTTCCAGAACATCAAATTGCCAGGTTCCCCTTTCTGCGCGGGGACAAATAGCTGAAACAAGTTCAGGCTTAAGAATGTAGTTTTCAGGGGATACTATAAAAGCCCTGCCACCTGTTTTTCTCACAAGGTCCACTATTCCCTTATTTGGCCATCTAACCCTGCTTTTTATTTTTATTATTTTCAACTTTTTTAATGCCTGAAAAAATGCCCATCTTGGAAGGAGAGAAAAATTCCCTCTACTGAAGATGGAGTACCTGTAAGGTGAGGTGTAACCTGAGTTTGCTGGCAAAATTCCTCTTAGAAATGAATAAAATGTAACATCACTTATGCATGGGGTGGGAGAAACATTTTTACCCCATGCCCCTTTTTCCAGCAGATATGAGAAATTAGGTAACTCACCTTTTTCTGTTAGCCTGAAAATGTCATCCAGTGATAGTCCTTCCATATAAAGAACTATTGTTTTCCTGTCGGAAGGTTGTAGAGGAAAGGATACCGAAGGGACAAGATTTTTTTCCTTGGAAAAATGGGGAAAATACACAAAGAAAAGAACTGAAACCATGACAAAGGTATAAAAAATTCCGAATAGAACCCTGCTTTTTAGAGAAATAAGAGAAAGACTCAACAAAGACAGGACTCCAAAAGTTACTCCCAGGGCAATAATAATGAAGTATATTTTCTGTGGCAACAAATTTTTTAAATAGGAAATATTTAAATAAACTATCGTGGCTATATATGTTGAGGTTAAAAAAACAAGCCCACAAAGGTATCTGGAGTTCAAAGGTGAAACTTCTCCTCCTATAATAGCTTTAGCGAAAGAAGACACTATGGATAGCGGGACAAAAAAGATCAAGGAATATATACCGGCCACTATTAAATAAGAATAGTCAAGCTTTGCTGGATAATTTATAAGCAACAGAAAAACAGAAATGGAAATTCCCCCCCAGATAGAAGTGAGAAACGAGGGGAAGAGAAGTTTTAGTACTTTCACTCAGAAAGCGTCCGCTTCTTTTCTAAGCTTTAAAAATAGCAGGGTTGTCCCGCCAAGAACAATTTCGCTCTGGTCCTCTAGTTCTGCCTGAAAAACTCTTTCCCCATTTACAAAAGTTCCATTTGTGCTTCTTAAGTCTTTGATTATTACCCGATCTCCATAAATTTCTATTGCCGCATGTTTTCTGGATACCTGTCTGTCAGGAATTACAAAATCTACGTTGAATCTTCCTAAAACAATTACAGGTTTTTCTATTTTGTATTTAAAACCTTGTTTTGCACCCTTTGTTATGTAAAGCACATACTCTTTGTCTTCTGGAAGATGAGGTTCCTGGTCAGTTTTTATAAGTCTTTCCCGGGTAGTTGGTTCCTCGTCCTCTGTCACGCTTTTTCCTACTCCCACATCTTCAACAGTTTTATCAGCAGTTGATTCTTCATAAAAGGGGTTCAAAACCTCGAAAACTGTTCCGCATTTTTTGCAACGAACCTTTTTTGCCCTTTCGTCCGGGCCAAATTTGCTCTCGTCAAATTTATATTTCTTACCGCACTTTGGGCATTGAATAATCATAATATCACCCCTTCTTCGTCAAATTCCCCTTCCCTCTTTTCTATTATAGAACTAAATGGAATATTTACAAATTGAATGAATTTTTGATTATCTTTCTCTTTCTCCCTTAATGAACTTATCAACCATTTCCTTCGCTTCCCAATCCGGATATTGCTCTGGAGGATGTTTCATGGTAAATGCAGAAATTGAAGTCAGGGGTCCTTTTACTCCTCTGTCAAGAGCGATTTTGGCTGCTCTTATAGCATCAATTATGATCCCTCCACTATTTGGTGAATCTTCAACTGATAGCTTCAAGTCTATTATAATGGGATGGTGTCCAAATCCTTCTCCTTCCATCCTTATGTAGCAGATTTTGTTGTCTTTAAGCCATGGAATGAAATCCGATGGTCCTACATAGATGTGGTAGTCATCTAGTTTCTTCTCCATAAGGGATCGAACTGCTTCTGTTTTGGAAATTTTCTTGGTTGCAAGCCTTTTCCTCTCCAGCATATTCAGAAAGTCTGTATTTCCTCCAAAGTTGGTTTGGTAAGTTCTTTTTATTCTTACCCCTCTGTCTTCAAATAATTTGGTCAGCACCCTGTGAACTATAGTGGCTCCTACCTGACTTTTTACGTCGTCTCCTATTGCCGGAAGACCCTTTTCCTCAAACTTTTTCGCCCATGAAGGGTCGGAGACTATAAAAGTAGGCATGGCGTTTATAAAAGCTACTCCCGCTTCAAGTGCTGCCCTTGCATAAAATCGGGAAGCCTCTTCAGAACCGACTGGCATATAATTAATAAGTATTTCAGCTCCTGACTCCTTAAGCTCTTTTACAACATCTACAGGCTCTACGTCGGCTGGTCTGAAACTAATATCTTCAGGATATTCGTACATGTGTGCCGCTACTCCATCAAGTATGGGTCCCATTTTTACCACTACCCCTGTTTTGGGGATTTTTTCCCAGAAAGTCATTGTACAATTAGGTGGGGCAAAAATTGCCTCTTCAAGAGGCTTTCCTACCTTTCTACTGTCAATATCAAAAGCAGCTACAATTTCAATATCAGAGGGTTTGTAACCCCCAAAATCAGGATACATAAGGCCAACAGTATCTCCAGTCTCAGAGTAATAATAAATGCCCTGAATGAGAGAACTTGCGCAGTTTCCTATTCCAGCAATTGCTACTTTGATCTTTTTCATCTTTTTTTTCCTCCTTATCAATTGATAAAAAATTTTATAAATATTTCACAATTTATATATATACAACTAATGTGAAATTTTGGCAAACTTTAATATGTAATCCCCTGCTGAAATAATGGCGAATAGAACTGTAATGTAAAGAAAAAGTTCGCCTGGAGGCTTGAGATAGGGATATTTAAGACTTAGAATAAGCAGGGATATAGATATAACCTCTGCAAACATTTTTCTTTTACCATGAGAAGATGCGGAGATTACAATTCCTGAGCTTGCAGCTATAGCACGGATGCCTGTCACTGCGATTTCTCTTCCCACTATTATTACCACTGCCCATGCAGGTGCAAGCCTCAGTTCAACAAGCGAAATAAAAGCCGAGCTTATTAGCAGTTTGTCTGCTATTGGGTCAAGAAGAATTCCAAGTTTGGTAACCTGTCCTCTTCTTCTGGCTATATATCCGTCAACAAAATCTGTAAATGCAGCAAGAAGAAAAAAAATAAGAGCAAGTATTACCCTTCCCTGAAACTGTATGAGGAGCAAAGCCACTATTAAAGGAACTAAAAAAATGCGGAAAATGGTTAAAATATTAGGAAGATTAAGATTGCTGTTCCTGTTATCTTTCTTTACTTTAGCCATTCCCCTTTATAAATAACTTCTGCAGGTCCCAGCACTGAAATTTCGTCGTTTTTTATATGGACCTTGATATCACCTGCAGGAGTTTTTACCAGTATTTCATTACCTACGAATCCTTTAAGTCTTGCTACATAAGCTGCTGCACAGGAGCCGCTTCCTGAGGAGTAAGTTTCCCCGACACCTCTTTCCCAGAAAAGAACTTCAATTGTAGAATTGTCTATTACTTTCACAAATTCTACGTTGGTTCTTTCAGGGAAAAAAGGATGTTCTTCGATTTCCTTTCCTATTTCTTTCCATTCAAGGGAGGAGGGAAGGTTTTCGAAGAATAAAACGCAATGGGGATTTCCAACCGAAACTGCAGTTATATGATATACGTTGTTGCCTATGGATAAAGGATAGTCTATTACAGAATTTCTTTCGGTTCCATCATCAAAAGGGATGTCAGTTGATTTAAGTCTGGGTGTTCCCATTGAGACCTTGAGGAAGAAGGTATTTTCGTCCTTTTTGGCAAGCCATACTCTTCGTATTCCGACTTTAGTATTAAAGTGAATTTCTTTGTTCATAGCTTTTCCTGTGTAATAGAGATAGGCTGCTGCACACCTTATTCCGTTTCCAGAAATTTCAGCCTCTGAACCGTCTGCATTGAAGATTCTGAATGCAAAGCCATCCTTTTCCTCTTTTACCACTATTAATCCATCTGCTCCAGCTCCAAAGTGTCTGTGACAAATCTGGCGGGCGACCTCACCGGGATCGCCCACCAGCTCCTTAGTTTCAACGATTATAAAATCGTTTCCCAACGCATGGGTTTTGAAAAATTTCATAATTTATTCCCCTAAGCGTATTGTAACCAGAAAAGCCTGGCCTCCTCTTCCTATGGTCAGAAGAATAATGTCACCTTTTTTAAACTTGCTTACTATGCGATTAAACTCTAACACTGAACGGACGGGTTTCTGGTTAATTTCCAGAATCACGTCCCCTTCTGCCAATCCAGCATTATATGCTGGAGAGCCTTTGTAGACTCGTGTTATTGCAACTCCATAGGGATAAATTTTCTTTAGTTCTCCTGTCAGAGGAGCCACCTCTACTCCAAGGAGAGATTGTGCGGCTGCATAGTTGGGGGCCTGTTCTTCGCTTCCAAGCTTTACTTTTATATCTATGGGTTTACCCTTTCTAATAATATGGAGAACTACCTCGTCTTCTGGTGAGTGATTCATTATGGTTATTTTAAGGTCAACAGGATTTTTAACTTCCTTATTGTCTATTCCAGTTATGACATCATATCTTTTAAGTCCTGCCTTTGCAGCCGGAGAACCTTTTGCTATATCAGAAACTATCACTCCCTTTGTAGATTTGAGTCCCAGGCTCTTAGCCAGATCCTCTGTTATGGCCTGTATGGTAACCCCGAGGTAAGCCCTCACCACCTTTCCTTTTAACTTGAGGTCAGTTATTACCTTTTTAGCAATATTGGAAGGGATGGCAAATCCGAGTCCCATGAAAGCGCCAGATGTGCTTACTATAACTGCATTTACACCTACTACCCTTCCTTTTAGATCCACAAGGGGTCCTCCGCTGTTCCCCCTGTTTATTGCAGCATCGGTTTGAATAAAGTCCTCATATTCAGATAAGGGAAGCTGGCGTCCCTTTGCAGAAATTATTCCGGCAGTCACTGTATAGTCAAATCCCAGGGGATTTCCTATGGCAAGAACCCATTCTCCTACTTCTATTTTTGAAGAGTCTCCCCAGGTTAGATACGATAAATTCTTTGCATCTATTTTTAGAAGAGCAAGATCTGACTTTTTGTCGGCGCCTATTATCTTTGCTTTAAATTCTCTTCCGTCAGTGAGTTTTACTTTGACATTTTTTGCATCCTCTATCACGTGATTGTTTGTGACTATGTACCCATCAGGAGAAATGATAAAGCCTGATCCGAGGCCTCTGATTGTTTTTTTCTGGGGAGTTCTCGGCTGAGGTTCTCCGAAGAACCACTTAAAGAATGGGTCAGAGAAGAAATCCTGGAAAGGAGATTCTACTGTTACAACAGATTCAGTTTCTACTCTTACTACAGCGGGTTTGACCTTTTTTGCCACCTTTACAAATACGTCATTAAAGGGAATGCTTTCACCAGCAATTGCTACCTTTGGTAAAGTTTTTGGAGGAGTATTTTTTGATATACTGGAAAAACCTTTGCTTCCGAGGAAAAGTCCTACAAGCAAACCGATAAGAGCTATCGCAATAA
>JAGHBF010000017.1 GCA_021161165.1 Candidatus Aminicenantota bacterium | reverse complement strand
AAATGTGGAGGGTCAAAGGTTCCTCCAAAAATTCCTATTCTCATTTCTTTAAAAGAGCGTATAACCCTTGGAGAAATTTTTCAACTCCTTCTCCAGTTAGTGCTGAAATTGCAAAAAATTTAACATTCATTTCCTCTACTCTTTTAATTATATCCGAAAAATCCCTCTTATTGCGAGGGATAAGGTCTATCTTGTTTAAGGCTATGGCTCTGATCTTCTTCACCAGGTCGGGGCTGTAATTCTTCAATTCCCCAATAAGTATGTCAACCTGTTTCAAAGGATGCGGTGCTTCAGGAGAAAGATCCAGAAGAAGCACTATCACCTTTGTCCTTTCTATGTGCTTTAAAAACCTTGTTCCCAGACCGGCTCCTTTATGAGCATTTTCAATAAGACCAGGAATATCTGCCATAATAAATGAACGCTCTTCGTCAAGAAAGACCACTCCCACATGAGGAGAAAGAGTGGTGAACGGCCAGGGCTCCACTCTGGGCTTCGCTGAAGAAACCTTTCTGAGAAGAGAAGATTTTCCTGCATTGGGAAGTCCAACAAGACCAACGTCTGCAATAACCTTTACTTCGAGAATAATTTCTCTTTCTTCTCCCTCCTGGCCAGGTTCCGCATATCTTGGGGCTCTATCTGTAGGTGTTGCAAATTGAGCGTTACCTCTTCCTCCTTTACCCCCTTTTACCACCAGAAACTTTTGCCCTGGCTCAGTGAGGTCAAATAGGACCTCTCCTGTTTGAGCATCTTTCACTACGGTCCCCACGGGAACCTTCAAGAATAGGTCCCTACCTTTCCTTCCATGCATATTCTTTCCTTTTCCGTGCTGACCATCTTCTGCCTTGAAATAGGGATTGTATCGATATTTAATGAGGGAATTCATTCCGGGGTCAGCAACAAGGTAAATTGAACCACCATCTCCCCCATCTCCACCATCGGGACCACCCTTAGGAACAAACTTTTCCCTCCTAAAACTTACACATCCATTTCCACCGCGGCCTGCTTTTAACTTGATGCGAACAGTATCTACGAACATAAAAAATTAGGAAGGGATAACATCAACGAAAACCCTTCCCGAAGAATGACGGAAAGAAACTCTTCCTTCCTTCAGAGCAAAAATAGTGTAATCTTTCCCCAGACCAACGTTCTTGCCGGGCTTGAATTTGGTACCTCTCTGCCTCACGATTATTGTACCGGGTTTAACTAATTGTCCCGCAAATCTTTTAACTCCCAGTCTTTTTGAGATAGAGTCTCTTCCGTTTTTTGCTGAACCACCGGATTTCTTGTGTGCCATTTCTTTCCCCCTATGCTACTATTTTTTCTATCTTCAGAACAGTGATCGGCTGTCTATGTCCTCTTTTCTTCTTATATCCTGTCTTTGCCTTTTTCTTAAATACTATGACCTTGTCGCCTTTTTTATGGGAAATGACCTTTGCCTCAACCTTTGCTCCTTCAAGCTTTGGTTGTCCCACCTTTAAATCTCCATCATTACCGACAGCAAGAACGTCAGTTATCTCCACAGTCTCTCCTATGCCGGCTTCAATTTTCTCTACCTCAATTATCTGACCTTCTTCAACCCTGTATTGTTTTCCTCCAGTTTCTATAATTGCAAACATCTTTCCCTCTCCTTTTCCTTTCTTTTACCGAAGGAGACTATCATAAAAAGGCGTTTTAGTCAAGTACTTTCACCAGGGTCTGTCCCCATTTCCTCACGCAGGGGTCTGTCCCTTGAAAAAATTTTCGCATTTTTATAGAATCGCCTATAAATTTCTAAAGGAAGGGCATTCATGCGCTATCTCAACAATTTAATTTTTTTGCTGTGGATTTTTATCTCAATCCTTGCTGGCCAACAGAAACACTACAAAATAAAAGTAGAAGGAAAAGTTCCAAAGGCAGATTTAGTTGAATCAACTAAAACTTTCTATATCATCACAGCCGAAGATATAAAAAAGCTTCCTTTTAACAACTTATCTGAATTATTGGCATCAATCCCTTTTATAACTACCCTCAGAAGAAGCCCTATTAGTTATGATATTGGCATAAGAGGAAGTTCGCCTAAAAGAGTTCTAGTCCTGCTTAACGGGATTAGAATAAACGACCCTCAAACAGAACATTTCAATTTTGTGCTACCTATCTCTTTAAACGATGTGGATAGAATTGAGATAATCAAGGGCGGAACCTCCACTTTTTACGGGAGTTATGCTTTTGCCGGGGTAATAAATATTGTCACGAAAACAAAAGGACTAAATTCTTTAAATATGTTTTTAGGCGAAAAAGGAACTATTTCTGCTCACCTCAATAAAACATTCAAAAAATTTAATTTTTCCTTATCTTCAACTAAAAGCGACGGCTATTATGAAGGACAGGAATTCGATATAACAAACTTTAATGCGAAATTTCATAAAGGAAGAATTTCCTTTTTTGCTGGAGGTAGCTGGAGAAATCTCGGTGAAAAGGGGTTTTATGCTCCTTACCCTTCCATTGAAAACATTAAGAATTTCATTTTATCAACGGAAACAAGGAATGAAGGATATGAGGTGAGTTTTCTGGCAAGAATGCTTACAGATCATTTCATCCTGGATAGGAACAATCCCTCTTGGTATGAAAACAAACACAACAATTATCTTTATAGCTTAAAAGCAGCAAAGAACATTTTTTTAAATCAATCTTGGGATATTAAAGCAGGTACAGAAATCAATTTTGAAAGCATAGAAAGCAAAAGATTGGGCAATCACGAAAGAGCGAGCTTTGCGTTTT
>JAGHBF010000055.1 GCA_021161165.1 Candidatus Aminicenantota bacterium | reverse complement strand
CTATTGTTATAATAAAAATCAGGAGGTGTAAGATGAAGGGGAAAAAATTTATGGTTTTTGCAGGAATTTTGTTTTTAGTTTTTTCATTAAGTGCGGAAAAATATTCTGTTAAGAAAGTATGGGAAACCCCTCAAGTTCTCAAAGTTCCTGAGTCAGTTCTTTATGACCCTGGAACCAATGCTATTTATGTGTCTAACATCAACGGTAATCCCGGGGTAGAGGATAAAAATGGATTTATTTCAAAAATTTCCACAGAGGGAAAAATTCTTGCTCTGAAATGGGCTACAGGACTCGGTGCACCAAAGGGGATGGCTATTTTCAAGGGAAAACTTTACGTAAGCGATGTGAAAAGTCTGGTTTGCATAGACCTTTCAACAGGTAAGATTTTGAGAAGAGTACCGGCTCCAGGAGCTCAATTTTTAAACGATGTTGCGGTTGATGAAAATGGCAATGTCTATGTTTCTGACTCTTCAGGGAAAAATAGTGTTGTTTACAGGTTTTCCGGAGGGAAAATAGAAACATGGTTGAAGGATCCCGAGATTAAGAATCCCAATGGACTTTTCTACAGTGGGGGAAAACTTTATGTAGGAGCAAGTGGGAAAATATTTGCAGTGGATGTGAAAACAAGAAAGATGAAAGTGGTGGCCAATGTGGGTCACGGTATAGATGGTCTTATACTGGACAAAGCAGGGTTTTTCATTATATCTGACTGGAGAGGGAAAACAGAACTTGTTACAAAGGATGGTAAGATTCATCTTCTTCTGGATACAACAGCTAATAAGATAAATGCGGCGGATCTGGGATATATTCCTGAAAAAAGAATTATCCTTGTTCCCACTTTCTTTGATAACAGAGTAGTTGCTTATAGCCTTAATATGTAAGAATTTAGGTCTTCAAGAAGGTGCCCGAGGAGGAATTTTAGGGGGAGTATTGTTTTTGAACTTACGGGTGGAAATTAACCCCGAGAGTTTATTGTTTATAAGTGAAGTGAAATGAAAGCGTGTAATCCACTTCATCAATGGAAACGGCACTGGGATCATAGAAAAAAGAAGTCACATCAGGATTAATGAGGGTATTGTTGATAATTATTGGATCTGTTATTTCAGCCGGGCCTTTCCATTGAAATTGACCGGCTAATCGATTTTTCGTAAGAGGCCCTGTGAGGACGAGAAGTCCCAGGACACTTCTTACCTGGTCGAACTTGAGCACACAGTTATTACTGCTCTTTACATGAAAGCGCTGATGTTTGTCACCCTTAAAATTAAGCGTGAGATCATACCTATTGTTAAAGAAGTACAGGTTTATGAGCAGGTTTGGTGCCTCTGGGGACAACGATTTTCCTTCTCCTTGTCCTGAATAGCGGGCTGAGATTTTTCCATAACAGGGTGCAAATAAGTAATACTCTTCTGCATTGAAATTATAAGAAATGGAAAGATTATCACCCACAACAGCCACGTATCGCTGGAAGTCTCCGCGTGTTATATCGATTTTTTGGGAGCCGTTTACGGTCAGGTGAATGAATCCTTTATAACGAACATTTTTGTTCGTGTCCGTATAGTCCCATGATGCGTGTAATACGATTTGCAAGGTGCCTCCGGGCTTTTTGAACACAAAGTTTCGTTCGTAGCGGTACCCAGGGTCGGGTTTTTCCAGGGGGCCGTAAAAGGTCTCGGTTTTGCGGTCGTTGCCCGCGGTGACTGTTATTTTCAGGGGTTTGCATTCTTTGTGCAATACCACCTGGTCGATCTCGTACCTTCCGTTCTCGTCCGTAACTCCTTTCCATGTTTCTCCAGATACCTGGGATTGGATTTTGATATTAGCATACTTGAGCGGCTTGAGGCCGGAAGAGGTTTCTGCTTCAACCCTTCCAAATACGGTCCCGTAGAATCCTTTGTTGTATTCCAGCCCTTTGGGGAGTTTGTATTTTTGAGCCAGCTCTTTGTAGTGCTTGTGGCCTTTTTCACAGCGGTTGGGTGGGGTTTTGCACATGGAATCCTTGAAATACTCTTCCATCAAATCAGTGGCATCTTTAACGGCATCTCCGAAATTCCACCAGCGGGCTTCCTCCCGGACCTGATTAATCCAGTCAAGTCCCGTGTCTGTTGGTACAGCAGGCTCTCCCCTGGAGTTGTATGAAAAAGAACTTCGGGGCTCACAATCTATGTCAAAATCGCGGTCAGGAATCACAATATTGCCCTTACGGCCTTTATAAACACCAAGATTACCACCCTCTACATCGCGGATACTGAAGTTAATCATGCATTTTGCAGTAGCCCTGACTGCTCTGGTAGAAAATCTGGTTTCTCTGGCTTTTAGGTAAATTTGGCGCCCGTAGTTTTTCAGCTTCCAGAGGACTTCTTGCCAATTGGCGCTCTTCGGAGCGCCTGGCTCTCTTATACGCATAAGCCTCATAACTGCACTATTTACCGTATTTTCTCCCGAGGCCTGTGCCAGTCTTAAAAGTTCTGTGAATTTTTCTACCCAGACCTTCAAGTATTCATCGTCCGGTTTTTGTCGGCTTAACTCTTTGGCTTCTTTTAAGAGACTGCTAATTTCATCGCGGTCACGAGCCTTTCTCTCCATCCACTGGAGGTATGGCTCGAGACGTGGTGGATCGCCCCTGGGCTCATTGTATGCCTGTTCTACCCGGGTCCAGAGTCTGTGGTAGTCTTTGTCCCAGGTCTGCGGGTCTGCTTTAGCAGGGCATGATAAAAAGAGAAACCCCCACAGGATTATGAAAAAACGAATTAGCCTGAATAAAGAATCATTCTTCTTTTGCATCTTTTTCTCCTTTATTTTTCATTAATTATTAAAATTTTGTAACAAATAAATTTTAATGCATTAAACTGAGAGGGTTAAAATTTTAATTCCCAACCAATTTCACACTTCTATTTTTTGACCTTTCCACTTCTATTCTAAAAGGAATCCTGGCTTTATAG
>JAGHBF010000101.1 GCA_021161165.1 Candidatus Aminicenantota bacterium | reverse complement strand
TTGTAGCATCTGTGAATTTTTCAAGTGTGGTTTCCTTAAGCTGAACTTCAGTTACCTTTCCGTTAGGAGCAACTCTTATTCGCATTACAACCCTGCCTGTAATGTTTTTCCCTTTTAGAGCATCAGGGTAAGAGGGAAGCTCCCCTTCCAGCAGATTTGGAACACCTTCCTGCCCTGTGGATTCCTTATCGTTCTCTTCAATGTCTTCCTCAGGGAATTCTGATGGTTCTTCGAGGATTTTTCCAGAGGTAGAAGGTTTTATTTTTTTCTCCTGTTTCTGGGCCTGATTAACAGAACCGTTAGAAGTTGTGCTTTTTTCTCTTTTTCCACCACAACTGGCAACAAAAAGAACAAGCAGTAATACAGCAAAAAGTCCAATTACTCTTTTATTCATGAACTATTCTTTTTTCTCTTTGGGTTTGAACTCGTAATCCACAAATTCCAGAACAGCCAGTTCAGCTCCGTCTCCTTTTCTTCTAACAGGAAGTTTTATGACGCGTGTGTACCCGCCATTTCTATCCTGAAATCTGTTTGCCAGGATATCGAACAGCTTTCTGACCGCATCCTTCTTATATATAAAGCGATAGGCCTGCCTTCTGTGATGAAGGGTTCCCTTTTTGGCGAGCTCTATCATCCTGTCGGCGAATTTCCTCGCCTCTTTTGCTTTAGCTACTGTGGTAACAACTCTTTCATTTTCAATTAGTGAAGTTACCAGATTCCTGAGTAATGCCATTCTGTGTGCAGAATCTCTTCCAAGTTTTCTATAGCCTTTTCTGTGGCGCATTTTTATCCCTCCATATCCGTTTTTTCATCTCTTTCAAGTTCCTTTATAAGGTCTTCAGGGAGTTCCATCCCAAGGGAAAGGCCATGGCTCTCAACCAGGGCTTCCACTTCTGCAAGAGATTTCTTTCCAAAGTTCTTTGCTTTTAGAAGATCTGATTTAGTCTTCTGGACAAGCTGGTATATTTTTTCTATTCCAAGTGACCTAAGCGAATTTATAGACCTCGCTGTGAGATTGAATTCGTCTATCCTCTTTTTCAAAAAGTCTACTGCATAAACAGCTCTGGGTTCTGTTGTTTTCTTTGCCTCCTTTATTTCCTGCTTCTCGGCCACACCAAAAAAGATGGAAAGGTGCTCCTGAAGAATCTGAGCAGAACGAACAAGCGCCTGGTCGGGATTGACCGCCCCATTTGTCCATATTTCCAGCACGAGTTTTTCGTAATCGGTTTTTCTTCCAACCCTTGCCGGTTCCACAGTAAAATTAACCTTCCTCACAGGTGAATGGGCAGAGTCTATTGGCATGTATCCCACAGGAAGTTCAGGGTCATAGTTATCCGCAGCTGGCACATATCCTCTTCCATTCTTAACTCTCATTTCAATTTCCAGCTCTGCTTCATCATCGAGGGTTGCAATAAGGATGTTAGGATCCTTTATTTCTATATCTCCATCGTGTTCTATATCCCTCGAGTAAATTTCCCCCGATCCTTTTGCTTTTATCCTCATGACTTTTTCGTATGGAACCTTTAAAATGAGAGGAATTGATTTCAGGTTTAAAATAATGTCAAGAACATCCTCCTTAACCCCTGGCAAGGATGTAAATTCATGGGGTGCCCCCTCTATTTTAACCGCAGTTATGGCAGCACCTTCTATGGAAGAAAGCAGAACCCTGCGAAGGGCATTCCCCATGGTAGTAGCATATCCTCTTTCGAAAGGCTGGGCCGAAAAGCGACCATATGTATCGGTCATTTCCTCTATTTCTACGAATCTCGGTCTTTGAAACTCCAGAGCAAATATCATAATCACCTCCCTTACTTGGAGTAAAGCTCCACTATTAAGTGCTCCTCAACTGGCAGACTCACATCCTCTCTCGTTGGCAAAGAAATTACTTTGCCACTGAAATTTTCCCAATCTGTTTCAAGCCAGTTGGGAGTTTGAGCTTTAGTTTTAAGGTCTTCTAACATTGCCTTTATATTCTCATTGTTTTTCGAACTTTCTCTGAAGGATATAACGTCCCCCTCTCTTACCAGATAGGAAGGAATATCAACATTCTTTCCATTAACCTGGAAATGACCATGTGTTACAAGCTGACGGGCATGCCTTCTTGAATAAGAAAAGCCGAGCCTATAAATCACATTATCGAGTCTTCTCTCAAGAAGGATAAGAAGGTTGTCACCTGTCTTACCCTTCATTCTTTCTGCTTCTTCAAAATACTTCCTGAACTGAGCCTCAAGAACTCCATAAAATCTTTTAACTTTCTGCTTTTCTCTCAGCTGTTTAGCATAAGGAGTCATTTTTCTTTGTCTTCTTCCACTGTGCACCCCGGGAGGATAGGGTCTTTTTTCCAGAGGACATTTGTCAGTCAAGCATTTTGCACCTTTAAGAAAAAGTTTAGTCCTTTCAGCTCTGCAAAGCCTGCAAACTGGTCCAGTATATCTTGCCATCTCTTACCTCCTATACCCTTCTTGGTCTTCTTGGCCTACACCCATTGTGGGGTATTGGGGTCACATCTTTTATTGACTTAATCTGAAGCCCCACCTGGTGAAGTGTCCTTATTGCTGCTTCTCTGCCGGGTCCAGGCCCCTTTACCCTTATATCCACACTACGCATTCCCATTTGCATTGCTTCCTGAGCCGCTTGTTTAGCTGCCAGCTGTGCCGCATAAGGAGTACCCTTCCTGGTTCCCTTTATTCCAAGCTTACCACCGCTTGCCCAGCAAAGCACGTTACCATCTGGGTCAGTTATGGTTACTATTGTATTATTGAAGGTTGATTGAATGTGGGCAATACCGTGGGGAACAACTTTCTTTTCCTTTTTCTTTCTTTTTGTTCTTCTCCTCTGAGCCATCTTCTATCCTCCTATTTCTTCCTTCTCTTTAACATGTTTCCTCTGGGGCCTTTCCTGGTCCTTGCATTAGAGGAGGTTCGCTGTCCCCTGACAGGTAGACCAGCTTTATGCCTTAACCCCCTATAACATCCAATTTCTATAAGTCTTTTTATATTCATTGAGACTTCTTTCCTGAGCTCTCCCTCAACTTTTTCCTCATTCTCGATTATTTTTCTTATCCTTGAAAGCTCATCATCCGTAAGCTCATTAGCTTTCTTCATCGGATCTACTTCTGCTCTTTTGAGGATGCTTAAAGCCTTGGACCTTCCTATTCCATAAATATAAGTTAGCGACACGAAAATCCTTTTGTTATCAGGTATATTCACTCCTGCAATTCTTGGCATTTTTCCCTCCTAACCCTGCCTCTGTTTGTGTTTTGGGTTTTTACATATGACCATAACCACGCCCTTCCTTCTTATTATCTTGCAATCTTTACATATTTTTTTTACTGAAGATCTTACTTTCATTTTCTCACCTCACCTGCTAAATCTATATATTATTCTACCCTTTTTTGGGTCATATTTAGATATTTCCACCAGGACTTTATCCCCTGGTAGAAGCCTGATAAAGTTCTTTCTCATCCTTCCAGAAACATGGGCAAGAATGAGATGCCCTGTTTCAAGTTTCACCCTGAAAGTGGCATTGGGAAGTGCCTCAGATATTGTCCCCTTCAACTGAATAAAATCATCTGACCTTCCCATATTATTCCACCTTTGTCAAGATCTCGGCTTCCCCGTTTCTGATAACTATCGTATGTTCAAAGTGAGCAGAAGGAAGCCCATCCACCGTCACCGCTGTCCAGCCGTCTGACTTTATCGTTACCCTCCAGTCACCCATTGTTACCATCGGCTCTATTGCCATTGTCATCCTCTCCTGGAGTATAGGTCCTTTGCCCGGTGGACCAAAATTGGGAATCTGAGGTTCCTCGTGAAGGGAAGAACCAATACCGTGTCCGGTAAAATCTCTTACAATTCCAAAACCATGAGATTCAACATACGTTTGGACAGCGTTGGATATATCTGAAAGCCTTGCACCGGGTTTAGCCACAGCTATACCCTTATAAAGGGCCTTTTCCGTAACTTCTATAAGCTCCCTTTTTCTTTCATCAAGAGGCTCTACACCCACAGTAAGAGCTGAGTCTCCATAGTAACCGTTCTTTACAACACCAAAATCAAGGCTAACTATATCTCCTTCTTTTATAATTTTTTCTCTGGAGGGAATTCCGTGAACTACTTCTTCATTTATTGATATACAAATGGAAGCAGGATAGCGTATAAGACCAGAAGGATGGGGGTAGTTCTTAAAAGCTGGCTTTGCACCCAGTTCTTGAGTTCTTTTCTCTGCATATTCATTCAGTTTTAAAGTTGAAACACCGGGCTTTATCATCATTGCAACTTCCTGTAAAATAACTCCTGTTATTCTTCCTGCTTCCCTCATCTTTTTTATCTCATCTTCTGTCTTTATGATTATCAAAGTAATTCCTCCAGCCTTGAAAAAACCTCTTCAATTGTTCCTGAACCATCCACTTCAACCAGGCTGTTTCGGCTCCTGTAAAATTCGATTATCGGCTCTGTTTTCTGTCTGTACACTCTTATTCTATCTCTAATAACTTCCTCTCTATCGTCATCTCTCTGAATCAATTTTTCACCGCACGTGTCGCATTTTTCATCTTCCTTCGGAGGATTTGCGATCATATTGTATAC
>JAGHBF010000120.1 GCA_021161165.1 Candidatus Aminicenantota bacterium | reverse complement strand
TCCTTCTTCCAGGACATAAAGGTCTGACCCTATGCCGTCCTTCCTCGCACCCAAAAATATTTCTTTCTTAGAAACAGTTATGTCATATATTTCCAATTCTTCTGTTCTCAACAATTTTTCCTTTACTCGAGTTTCAAGGTTCATTTTGTAAAGGACAGAACCACAGCAACCATCGGAGAATGAATAATAAAGTTCTCCATCAAAAACAGCAAAAGCTTTTATAGGTCCCTTGAAAATTATCTTCTTTTCTCCTGAAAGGAGGTCAACTGAAATTATTTCTCCGACATTTCCGTAACCTAAGTTAATTTTGTTATTAAAACCTGGCGCAATTTCAGGTCTTGCGTAATACAATTTTCCATCACCAAATTTAAAGGGAAGATAAACAGGGTCCCAAGCTATAATCCTTCTTTTGCCATTGTCAGGGTCCAATTCAACTATAGAATATGAGGGTATGTAATATCCAGCAAAGGGCAAACTGATTTCAAGGACAGAAAGGTACAACTTTCCCTCATATTCTCCAAGCCATTTTATATCATCTGCCTCAAAAATTACTTTTTTGTGGCTGACTTTCCATTGAGAAACGAAGTCCTTATAAAGAGCTTGAAAGTTTCTCCCGAATGTTTTTCTATACGCTCCTGGAGTTATTCCCACAAATTGCAAAATCGACCTACCATAGGCCGAAATAAATTCACTGAGAGAATTTTCTCCATATTTTTCTGCCAGAAATTTTGTAAATTCCCCCCCATATATGTACCTCATGGAATAAAAAGGATATACAAGGGGTTCTCCCATTAAAAAAGAAAGATCAAAAGGCTTTGAATTTTTCATATATGCACTGTAAAACCCCTCGTTTAATCTACCTTCATAGGGCACCAGGGTAGATTCAGAATAAACGGCCATTCCCTCCACAAGACTCTGAGGTAGTATTAGCTGGGGTAACAATACTCTTCCGAAAAGGACTCTTAAAATATGATAGATACCCCCCATGCTTGTAAGATGAACCGCATGGGTAAATTCGTGAACTGAAACCTGCCTCCACCAGCTCCTCATGGTACCGAATTCCGGATGAGGATAGGGTGGAGAAGTAAAAATGTGTATGGAAGGGACAAATGGATCGGTGTATCCGTTACTTTCAAGCCCTAAGTCTTGAATTACAACAATGGTTTTTTCTCGATAATTTGAGCACAGGTCTGAAACCTTTTCATAATATTGCTCAAGATAAGTCACCACTTTAATGGCTTCCCCCTCCCTGCCTTCTGGATAATAAATTACGAAATGTTCGCTTTCAATAGTTTCCCAGGCAAGAAGGGGGAAAATAAGAAAGAAAGCCGCTATAGCTTTCTTCAGCATAAAAAAACTTTATAATCTTTCGGATATGGTTTTACCCTGCATGAATAGTAATAGATAATCTCTTCCACCTGCCTTGGAATCCGTTCCGCTCATGTTAAACCCACCAAAGGGATGAACCCCCACAAGAGCACCGGTACACTTCCTGTTGATATAGAGATTTCCAACATGGAAGAGTTTCTTGGCCTTTTCTATCTTTTTGCGGTCTTTCGTAAAGACTGCTCCTGTAAGCCCGTATATAGTTCCATTGGCAATTCTTATGGCATCGTCAAAGTCCTTAGCTTTTATCACAGAAAGAACGGGGCCGAAAATTTCCTCCTGCGCAATTCTTGCGTTTTCCGGAACATCAATAAAAACGGTTGGCTCAATATAAAAACCATCTTCTCTTGCTTTGTTACCGCCCAGAATCAGCTTACCTTCGTTTTTACCTATTTCAATATAGGCCATTATTTTATTTTCTGCTGCCTGGTTTATGACAGGACCCACGGGATAGTTCTCATCGGCAGGACCTATCTTCAGCTGTTTTGTCTTTTCTATAACAAGCTCAATTATCTTATCGTAAATTGGTTCTACTGCAATTAATCTTGAACCAGCGGAACATTTCTGACCCTGATAACCAAAAGCGGAAGCAACAATACCTGCTGCGGCTTCTTCCAGGTCAGCATCTTCAGCTACTATAATAGGGTCTTTGCCTCCCATTTCAGCTATAACTCTTTTAATCCATATCTGACCCGGGGCTGTCCTTGCAGCAAGCTCATTAATTTTAAGGCCTACATCCTTTGACCCAGTAAAAGCAATCATCCTTGTTTTAGGATGGGTCACAAGGTAATTCCCTGCAATAGAACCCGGTCCTGTGACAAAGTTTAAAACTCCTTTGGGAAGGCCTACTTCTTCCATAAGTTCAACAAATCTGGTTGCTATTGCTGGGGCATCGGAGGCAGGCTTAAGAACTACGGTATTTCCTGTAACAATAGCTGCGGTGGTCATCCCAAGAAGAATAGCAAGTGGAAAGTTCCATGGTGGGATAACAACAACCGGGCCAAGAGGAATATAGTAATATTCATTATATTCTGGAGGATATGGGGTAAGAGGCTGATTTCCTGCAAGGCGAAGCATTTCTCTGGAATAAAATTCAAGATAATCAATAGCTTCGGCAACGTCACCATCTGCCTCTGCCCAGTTTTTCCCCACTTCGTACACCATCCATGCAGCAAACTCATATTTTCTTTCCCTTAGCCTCTTAGCAGCCCTCAAAAGAATGGCGGCTCTTTCCTCGGCAGGGTAAAATCTCCATTCCTCAAAAGCCCTTAAAGCTGCCTGGAGAGCTTTTTCCGCATCTTCCGTATTTCCTTTCTGGTAATAACCTACTACTTCGTCCTTTTTTGAGGGATTGATAGAGACGAAGGTCTCACCTGAAGTGCTATCCACCCACTCTCCATCAATATAAAGCTTGCCCTTATCAGGGAAAGAAGCCCGAACCTTCTTAAGGGCCTCTTCCATCTTTCTCCTGTTTTCCGGAATGGAAAAATCTGTGAAGGGTTCATTTCTGAATTCGGGTAACATTTTTACCTCCTTTTATGAAAATTCCTTAAATTGAATATACCATTTTTTTTTTATACCTTCTATAATTAAATAGTCGGATGAAAAAGCTAACTTTTCTTGTTTCCATAATCATATCGGCGATATTTCTTTACCTCTCTTTTTCCAACTTCAATCTTCATGAGACCCTTAGCTACGTAAAACGCACAGATATTGGAATGCTTCTTTTAGCATCTCTGATTTTCATAATTTCTTTTATATTAAGAGGAATAAGATGGAAAATAATTCTTGCAAAAAGCGGAACGGTCTCTGCCAGGATTGCAATTGCAAATATTTTCGTTGGTCAAATGGGAAATAATATTCTGCCGTGGAGAATGGGCGACCTCTGGAGGCTTTTCCTCCTGAAAAAACAAGAAAATGTTTCCATGGCATCTTCAGGGGCTGGTCTTGGCATAGAAAGGCTATATGATGGGATAACAATCATAATCCTGGGTATCATAAGCAGTTCCATATATTCCGTTTATGCAAAAATGCTAAGGGCTTTGTACTATCTTGCCGGCGCAGTGGCACTTATTGTCATTCTTGTAGTGGCATTTTTTAAAATTTTCAAGAATAAAGAGGGAAAACTTATAAAAAACATAATGCTGGGGATTTCAACAATGAAGGATCCCAGGACATTTCTCTCTCTGATTGCTTTCTCTCTGATTATATGGTGTATAGAAAGTTTATCATTTTACTTCTTTTACCTCTCCTCAGGATTTCGCCTTACAATACTTCAGATTTTCTTTGTGGTTTTTGCGCTTAATATAGCTCTCCTGATACCTGCTGCTCCTGCAAGCCTTGGCACCTTTGAATATGCAATTGTTTTTTCCTCCAAACTTTTTCATATTTCCAAGTCGGCAGCAGTTTCCCTGGCAGTTACAATACATTTTATGAGATTCCTGTCCATAAACCTGGTAGCTCTGTTTTTGATGCTTGTATTGGGAATGAAGGTAAAAGAAGAAATTATAGAACTTGAAGAGGCCGCTCAATTGCAGGATGAGTCTTCTGGATAAACTTAAGAAATACGAGGAAGGTGATTTCACATACATAGAAGGTAATTTTCCACCCGTATTTTGTAAAAGCCGGGGGCTGGAAATAACGGATTGTCAGGGGAATACGTACATTGATCTGAGCAGTTTTTTTGGGGTGAGCATTCTGGGACACTCACCTGACTTTGTAAAAAAGATGGCAGAAAAGGAATTTTATCACTCAATGGGCGACTTAATTCCCTCCAGGGAAAAAATAGAGCTTCTTGAAAGACTGGCGAAGCTCCTTGGCGGGAATATGAAAGGTATCCTTGTACAGAATGGCTCGGATGCTGTAGAAGCATGTCTTAGAACCGCATATATTTACAAAAAATCAAGAAAAATTATTGCATTTGATGGAGCATACCATGGAACAGGACTCGGAGCTTTGAGTGCCACTTATGGAAAGCACTTCAGGAAAAAATTTGAGAAAATTCTGCCATTTGAAGCAAAATTCTTCCCTTTTTCAGAAAGCTCTCTTAAAGAAATAGAAAGCTCTGTAAAAAATGAAGATATATCCGCCATAATAATTGAGCCCATTCAGGGAAGAGCGGGAATAAAGCTGGCACCCAAAAAACTTCTTGAAGGACTGCGAGAAATAGCATCTTCTTTTAATGTGCTGCTTATATTCGATGAAATATACACCGGTTTTTATAAAACCGGCTTCCCCTTCGCAAAGGACTTTTTTAATATAGAGCCGGACCTTATAGCCATAGGAAAGGCACTTTCTACAGTTTTTCCTATATCTGCATGCATGGGAAAGTCTGAGATAATGGATATCTGGGGAAAAACTTCAGGAGAGGCTTCCTATACATACACTTTTTCTGGAAATCCTTTTTTATGCAGAGTTTCCCTTGCTGCTCTGGATGAATATGAAAGAATAAATGCGGCAGAAAAAGCCAGGGAAATAGAAGGATGGGTAAAGGAACTGTCAAAACCTTTGAAGGAAAAGGGCCTTATAAAGGAAATCAGGGGAATCGGAATACTGTGGGGTTTCGATTTCAAAAACCCCGGTTATGGATACCAGATTTTTAGAAAATTACTTGAAAAGGGGTGGATTACTATCCCATCCGGATTAAATGGTGAAGTGCTGGAGATAATTCCTCCTCTTATAGTAGACAGAAGCACTCTTAAGCGATTTTTCTCAACTCTTGAATTCCTTGTAGAAGAATTATTACTTTAATAAATGTTTCAACCAAGTCTTTCTTCTCAAAGGTCTGTCATTTTTTATTCCCCAGCGGAGAGAGTCATAATCCCCTACAATACCTACATATTTTCTTGCCCTCGTTATTGCTGTGTAAACAAGATTTCTCTGGAGCATTATCCAGTGCTGTTTTACCGTAGGAAATATTACCGCTGAATATTCACTCCCCTGGGATTTGTGTATGGAAATAGCATATGCAAGAACAAGGTCCTCCACATCCTCTTCCCAGAGCAGAATTTCTCTACCGTAGAAATTCACAATCAGTGTTTTTTCATCTCCATCAACAACCCTTCCTATTTCTCCATTGAAGATTTCTTTTAAGTAGTTGTTGTAGGTTTGCATTACCTTATCTCCCACTTTGAATTTCTTTCTCCCGATTTTTATTTCTCTGCCTTCCGAATTTAACCTTTCCTGAAGTTCTCTGTTTAGTCTTTCTACACCCACTTCTCCCTTATACATAGGGGATATAACCTGAATCTCCTCAGTAAGTGGGTGCAGACCAAGTCTCTGCGGAATTTCTCTGGTTGCGAGGTCCATTATCTTTTCAAATACTTGCTTTTCAGGGAAGAATTCAAATTCTCCTCCCTTTTCTGTATAGGGGATAAGTCCCTGCCTAATTCTTCTTGCGTTTTCTGCTATCAAACTGCCTTCTTTTTGTCTGTATATCTTCTTCAAAAATACTGCGGGAAAAAGTCCGCTCGAAATTATGTCAGAGAGTATGTTTCCCGGACCCACAGAAGGAAGTTGATCTTTGTCACCAACGAGTATCAGTCTTGCTCTTACAGGAAGGGCTCTAAGCACTGCCCTGAAAAGCCAAGCATCTATCATGGAAGTCTCGTCAAGTATAAGAAAATCCACATCAAGAGGCCTCGCCTGATTTCTTTCAAACTCCATCGAAAAAGGGTCGAATTCCAGCAAGCGGTGGATCGTGGTAGCTTCGAATCCAGTGGCTTCTGTCAACCTTTTGGCTGCTCTTCCTGTTGGCGCTGCAAATTTTACCTTCATTCCCTTTGCCTTTGCTACCAGACCTATGAACTTTATTATGGTAGTTTTACCGGTTCCAGGCCCTCCGGATATAACAAGGAACCGTGAGGATAGTGCATTTTCTATAGCCTTCTTCTGAAGTTCATCAAGCTCTATTGGAAATGAGTTAGCAACCTGCCTGAAGGAATCAGAGAGGTCTTCCAGGGGAAGCAACTCCTGAACATCTCTCATCTTTAGAAGGGCCTCTGCAATTTCTGCTTCCCAGAGAAAGTATTTTTTCAATCCCACCTTTTTGTCCCTTATAACAAAATCTCTAGAAAGAAGGGCACTTTCAAAATTATGCTGAGAAATTTCCAGATAGGATAACTTCTCCCACAATTTTTCCTTTTCCATGTAAGTGTTGCCACTGGCAGCTTCCTGTTCCAGTAAATACACAATGGCGGCGTGGGCCCTTTCTTTACTATCTAACGGCACCCCAAGTCTCTTGGCAATGGAATCCGCCTTTTTAAATCCGATTCCCCTGAACTCCAAGGAAAGGCGATAAGGATTTTCCAGAATAACCTTTTTCGTCTCCTCGCCGTAATGTTCCACAATCTTCCTTGCAATGGAAGAAGGAATAGATAATTCTGAAAGAAAAATTAATATTTCTCTTTTTTTCCCCAGGTCCACAAAAAACTCCTGCAGTTTTTTCGCCTTCTCTTCTGTTATCCCTCTTATATCGGTCAACCTTTCAGGGTTGTTAAGAATGGTATCAAGGGTTTTCTCTTTAAACGTTTCAACGATCTTTCTGGAAGTTTTTTTTCCAATCCCCTTAATGCCTGCAGAATATATTACTCTTTCAATCCCACTTGATCTGATCTCATGGGAAACCACTTCCTCCACGGAAAATTCTCTTCCGTATTTTCCTTCCTTCCACCTTCCTTCAAGAACCACATATTCTCCTTCCGTAAGAAAGTCCAGCTCTCCAGAGGCTTTTACAGAACCCTGCTCTGTCTTTAAAAGAACCACGGCAAAGCCTGGAGTTTCGTATATCTTTTTTTCTACCTCTCCCTCTATTTTCACTACAGCATTATAGCACATTAAAAATGGTGCAGAATTGAAAGCGAATTTCTCTTATTTGAAAAGGGACAGACCCCAATTTTTTAAAGTTTACTAAAATGGTAGAATATAAAGATGGACGAACTTAAAATTGCAGAAGATTTAATCAATGGAAAAACAACAGAGGCATTAAAGGATATAAATGACTATTACAGCAACATCAGGGAAAAATCAGCTTATATCCTGGGAAACATCAACTCAATTCCAATTGAAGAAATAAAAAAATCACTTAATATTTTCCCTCCGGAAACTGCCATCCGAATTCTGATTTACCGTGCATTAATCGGAGAAAGCGGGCTGGAGGAGGAAATTCTTCAGGGAATTGGTGTTTTTGACTTAAATGACCTCGATATGAGAGCCCTAAGCTCAATAGGACTTTTCCCGCAAAGCGGAAAATCTCCAAAGCCTGAAAATTATCTTAAATTCGTCAGAGAATCTTTTTCCCCTTTTAACCTTACTACAAACAGACTATTCGCAACCGCCTCTGCACTCAGCATGAAAAATCACGGCCCCAATCCTGAACTTTTCAAGGAAGCCCTTAACCGACTGAGTGCCTGTACTGACTATTTTGAGGCAACAGAGGGAGTAATAGAACTCATCGAAGCCATGGAAGGAAAGCTCAAGGAAGTATGCAGAGACGCTGTGGAATTTTCAAGATGGATACTTTTCGACAGCGAAAGAAGCAGAATTCTCTCGAAAATTGCAGAAGTCCTCAGAAAGGAAGGAACCCTTTCTGGAGATTCCGCCGAATATCTTCTTCTTGCAGCAAGAGAAATAGAAACTACCCCTTTCAGATTCGAAGCCATAATGGAAATAATGAAACAGATGAAAAAATCTGGACTCATTGAGCTTTCCTTAGAATTTTTAAGCAAAATAGAAAACAGTTTCTGGCAGGGTGGAATAGCATATGAACTTTTAAAAGACAGGGATGTCTCATTTTTTGAAAAGGCTCTATCATTCGTGTATGACCCTTATTGGAGACTTCTTATAAAATTAAAAGCAAACCCTGAGCCTGAAAAAGAAATAGAAACAGTGAAAGAGTTTATAGAGGATGAATTTCTCCCCATGAGCATAAAAGTTAATTCTCTTAAATTGATATTGGGAGAGCTAAGTGAAGAAGCAAAAAAGCTTGCTGAAAACTTTATTAATACAGAAGGAACTGAAGAAGAACTACCATCAGCTTATGAAAATCCTTCAAAAGAGAGTGAAGCCAGCCTTGATGAAGAAGTTGAAATTTTCCTTTCAATGGAAATTACGGAACGAGATTATTTATCACGGAAACTCACCAGGAAAGTTTTTAAACAGAAAAACAGAGCTAAATATAAGGATTTTCTTGCCCAGCTTGTACATCATCCTCAGGCTTTAGAACTTGCTCTGTGTGAAAAACTGAAAAATGATTACCCGGACGAGTCAGATAAAGTAATAGAGCTTCTTTCCTGATTCTCTATAATTAATCCAGCAAACTTGACAGATAGTGTATAATATCAACTGGAGAGCGGGGTGGAGCAGTCAGGTAGCTCGTTGGGCTCATAACCCAAAGGTCGGTGGTTCAAATCCACCCCCCGCAACCACTTTTAGCTCAACCTCAAATCAACTTTTTCAATAAAGCCTTCTGCTATCTTTTTCATATTTTCCATTCTTTCTTTTGAATAAGAATTTGGCATAAAAGCAGGCTGGAGCGTATCGCCAGGCCTGTACATCTGAAGAGCATATCTTTTCGCTCCCTTTATCATTGTAGCTATCTTTCTTATGTCTGATTCATCCACAATTTCTGGAACAAGGGTTGTTCTGAACTCATAATCGGCATCATTCGACAAAAGCATTTCCATGCTTTCTCGAATCCTTTTAAAATTGCATCTTCCCCCTGTGGCAAGGGAATATTTACCAGGGGAAGTTTTAATGTCCATTGCAATATAATCCACAAGATTGAGAAGACTCTCCAATCTTGAAGGAAAGGATCCGTTCGTATCAACCTTAACCTTAAGGCCAAGCTCCTTCACCCTCTTAACAAGGCCTCTCAGTTCTGGAAAAAGCAGGGGTTCCCCTCCGGTTATTGTAACCCCATCTATTAATTTCCTCCTCTTGCTTATTTCTTCTATAGCTTTTTCTATACTTATATTTGGAACGCTTCTAACTTTTTCGGGGATCACAAGGTCACTGTTATGACAGAAAGGACAGCGAAAATTGCATCCACCTATAAAAACAACCGTGGAAATCTTCCCCGGAAAATCAAGAAGACTTATCCCTTGAATTCCTTTTATCATCTTCCCCTTCTACTCTATACC
>JAGHBF010000041.1 GCA_021161165.1 Candidatus Aminicenantota bacterium | reverse complement strand
CAGCTCCATGGCGTATAAGATAAAGAGTTCTTATGCCAGTCTCTTTCGGTGACGCCTTTCCATGCGCAAACGCAATCCCGGAAAATATCAAAGACAAAAACATTACAAAGGTAATAAAACTTAGCTTAATGTTGTAATTTCTCATGCTATCCTCCTGCAGACACAGCATTCACTCTTAAAATTTCTAACATAGTATAAGTGCATAAGAAAGCCAGGTCAAGGTTATTCGGAGATTTTACGATAAATGTTCGCTAAAAATAAACGAAGCCAGAAGATAGAAATTATCCTTTTTATTGAATTATATTCTTTTTTACAAAATCCGCATTGTGAATAGGAACACAGCTTTGAGCCCTCTTTCTCTGCCGTATCTATTTTACCTTTCTTGCCATCCACGAAAAGGTGTATTCCTGCCATACCTGAACCCCATTTCTGTGCTTTCCCGAAACTTCTGATTCAGCAATGTATATTGAACCTCCAGCAGCTTTTCTTACCACAGCATCACCTTTAGACCCCCGAAGAAATGGAGACCAGCAAGGGAATGAGCTTTCCTTCCTGTAATAGTCCACCTGCCACTCCACCCAGAGTTTATTGTCAGGGGATTTTGCAGTGGGAGAACGATAATAATCACCGGTTGTCTCAAGATGAATTTTCCAATTATTTCCCTCTCTGTAAACTTTTCCTTTTATTTTAAAGTGGCGTTGTTGTGGAGCATCCTTCATTTTATAGCTGTAGGATGGAGAGGTTACTCCGGGAACAGATGTCATACCAGAGGTCATCTTATCAGCTACGGACCCAAGAGCGCCACCTCCTGAAGCTGAAGGCATGGGCATCATACCGATAAGACCCTTTACCATTCCAGCAAGTGCATCAACACCGCTGAGGTCAGGTTCCAGATTATAAAGTATGGTTCCCTCTCCTTTTATGGAGCCATCAGGGAAAACATGAAAGAAAAACTCTGCCGCATGCTTTGTTGTAAGTGTCATAACATTAAACTTTTGTCCTCCAGCAAAGCTTGCTCTGCGGCGGAATCTAACTTCTGCCCCCGCAGCCTTTCCGCCCCAGTCCCCTACCAATTCCTCAAGGGTTTCAACAGGTGCAGAGGAAGAACCCTTTGAACTCGCACCCGAGCTTGAGGAGCCCGACGACGTCCCTGACTCTCCTCCTTTACTGCCCTTCTTGCCTTTTCCATCATCGGCTCCCTTTTTATCTCCCTTTTTACCATCATTCTTATCACTGCTGCTCCCCACCTTTTCCCAGAAAGAATATCCTGCTCCGTCACTCAATACCTTAAAGGGCAGGGAAAGATTTTTTCCATCATACATAAAAAAGGCGTTTTCACATCCAAAGGACATCTTATTGAACCGAATGGTAATCTTATCATTATTTACTCTATATATTCCTGTATCCGTGACAACCTCTCCTGGCTGCACAGCATTCAAAACAACCTGTCCCATTGAGAAAGTTATGGTTATAACTGCATTTTCTCTCGGCTTGCCTCCATCGGAATCACCCTTGAAGACAAAGGTTCCCGAAAGGTCACGGGAAATTGCCATAGAAAAAATTACAATTATCCCCGAAAAAACCAATAAAATCTTTAAAAATCGCATTTTCATTTTACCCCCTCCCTCTCATTGTAATATTTTTTATAAAATTACTCAATCTATATTTAATTTTTATAAATATTTTGCATTGATTATTTAACTAAAAAAAATGACTCTGCATACGAACTAAATTTTGAGACAAATGATTATTTATCCTTTTGAAGCGGCTCACTTTTCTGACCGTTGAAATCTTTATTCAAATATTCTTGACATGTGATTTTCTTTTAAAATATCCTTACAGTATGAGTTCTTTGGAGGTGTTTATGTCAAAAAAATTTTTGGTATGGGTTATTTCTGCTTTTTTGATTTTTGGTTTTGCTTTTGCCGGTGAAAAAATAGGCTTTAAGCCCCTCAATGTTCCACCCGGAGTTCAGGTTGTCAACAACGAAATTGTAGTTGAACTGAATTCCCCGGCTTCAATTCACCTTCCTGCCATTGCAAAAGCTTACGGGCTCAGGGTAAAAAGGTTCTTGAAACACGCGCGTAACTACGGCGTGCTTAAGGTTCCACCTGGAAGGGATATTAACGCAGTTCTTGAAAGACTCAGAAAAAATCCTCGCGTAAAGGCTGCCGACCTCAACACTAAATGTTACGCTTTCTTTATTCCCAACGACCCTTATTACTCCTATCAGTGGAATTTCCAGAGACTTAACATGGAAACTGCCTGGGATATATCCACAGGGAACAATGTGGTAGTGGCAGTAGTTGACACCGGAATTGCATATGAAGACTATGGGAGCTATGCTCTTGCTCCTGACCTTGCAGGAACAAAATTTACTAATGGGTATGACTTCGTAAACAATGATTCTCACCCTAATGATGATGAAGGACACGGAACACACGTGGCAGGAACCATTGCTCAAACAACCAATAACAATGAAGGAGTTGCTGGAATAGCTTTTAATGCTGTTTTAATGCCAGTAAAAGTGCTTGACTCAAGCGGTTCTGGACAGCTGGACTGGCTAATTGATGGAATAAAGTATGCAGCCGACCATGGAGCTCAGGTAATTAATATGAGCCTTGGCTGGCCAAGGGATTACAATCCAGGAGAAACCCTTCACGACGCAGTAAAATATGCCTATAACAAAGGAGTCGTTCTTGTTGCTGCATCAAGAAATGATAGTTACAGAGCAGTATCATACCCTGCCGCCTATCCCGAAGTAATATCGGTAGGTGCAACTAATTCTGCTGATGAAAGAGCACGATATTCAAATTATGGAGAGAATCTTGAACTTGTAGCTCCTGGAGGTGATAGCAAGGATAGAAATGGTGACGGTTACATGGATGGAATCCTTCAGCAGACTTTTGGAGACACTCCAACTGACTTCGGTTATTACTTCTACACAGGAACTTCCATGGCAACTCCACATGTGACTGCCACCGTGGCTTTGCTCATTGCCAAGGGAATTACAGGAGTGGAGAATATACGTCAGATTCTTCATGACACAGCAATAGATCTGGGAAAGGCAGGATGGGATAAATATTATGGATATGGACTTGTAAATCCGGTAGATGCTCTAAATTACAGTGGAACCACTAATCCAACAAAAATGTACGTTGCAAGTATTGATATGAGCATTGCTGCCAGGGGACCTTTTAAAACAGGGGTAGCAAAGGTCCTTATCCTTGATGAATCTGGTTCACCAGTTGCAAACGCTGTGGTTACCGGCCATTGGTCTGGATTAACTTCCGATACAGACAGCGTAACAACTGACGAAAACGGATATGCCACTATAAAATCAGATAAAATAAAAGCAAGCTCTGGAATTTTCACCTTTACAGTGGATAATGTGCAAAAAGAAGGATATGAATACGACCCCAGCATGAACCTTGAAACTTCAGATTCTATTTCCCTTTAGAATATAATTTTGGATTATTAAAAGGGGGGAGCAAATGCTCCCTCCTTTTTTATTGGCTTGAAAAATGAAAAAAGAAGACATAATAAAACTTCTTGATTTAAAACCTCACATAGAAGGGGGATATTTTAGAGAAACCTACAGAGCAGCAGAAACAATTCCGTCCAGAGCTCTTCCTGAAAGATACGAAGGAGAAAGGAATTTTTCAACCGCAATTTATTATCTTCTAACCTCCGAAACCAGGTCAGAACTTCACAGGCTGAAATCTGATGAAATTTTCCACTTTTACATCGGAGACCCTGTGCTAATGCTTCTTCTTTTTCCTGATGGTTCTTCAAAAACTGCAATACTCGGAACTGACCTCAAAACAGGTCAAACACCTCAGCTCATTGTTCCGAAAAACACCTGGATGGGAGGAATGCTTGTGGAAGGGGGCAAATTCGCACTTCTTGGAACCACAGTTGCCCCGGGATTTGACTTCAGGGATTTTGAGCTGGGGAAAAGGAAGGAACTTCTACAAAAGTATCCATCCAGAAAGGAACTCATAATTAAACTTACATCCCGTTAATTTTTTAATTTCATACAGTTTCTCCTGAAAAACCTATTTTTTGCGCAAAGAGAAATCTGGCTGTGCTTCTCCATTTTTCCTTATGTGGTAAACTTCAACTCCCATTTCCAGAAGAGTAGGAGATATGAGAAAAAAACGGTGACACCTGAGAGGATTTTCTTCAGCACACATTATAGCAGTTACCTTTTCCCTGGCAACATAAATCAAACGATGAATGGCATTTATGAAAAAATCCTGTTTCTTTACCTTTTCCCAGTCTATTTTTCCGTCATCTTTGAGCAGCTCCTTTCTTTTACCAAGAGAAAATTTTCCCCCGAGTACATCTCCCATCCATAAATATTCTATTCCCTCTGATTCAAGCACAGTCTTTAGATTTTCACGGTTAAAGTGCGAAACATACTTACTATAGGGATAAGAGCGGACATCTACAACAACCTGAATATTAAACTGCCTTAAAAGATTAAGGAAAAATTCCATGGGGTGATTACTGTGACCGACGGTGTAAATTTTCATATCCCTTAATTTTACTGCGATCCAGACCTGTGGCTGAACTCAGGATCATCAATATGTTTTATTATGTACTTATATTCCTTCCGGGTTATGGAGTTATACCAGTATCCTTTAAGTCTGACAACCCCTGTAACAAGGAAAAATAGGGCGAGAAGGAGGACTGCATAGGCAAAGGGACTGACCCTTTTCTTTCCCAGCTTCATATAAAGCGTATCCGGTACAGGACAGGCATCAACGCACCTGAAGCAGGCATTACATTCGTCAGAATATACTGTTTTTGCGAGATGAACCTTTATACTGGAAGGACAGGCCTCCGTGCAGAGTTTGCAGTCTATACATGTTGAAATATTCCTTTTTATCTTCATTGGACTGAACATGCTCAAAAAACCAACAAGGGCACCGTATGGACAGAGATACCTGCACCAGAAGTTTTTGATAGGAATGGAGAAAAGCACAAAGGAAAGAATAACAAAGAAGGAAAAGGTTGAAATTCTTTCAAAGAAAAGAAGCATTTTTATGTCTGCTGCCCGGTTATAAGGCCCATATATAAATGAGGCCAGAGCATTAACATCCATTCTAAAAAGGATATCCCATAAAAAAAGTCCCAGAACAATGTATTTAATACTTCTTAAGGGATAGTCCAACCCCCGGGGAAGTTTTAAATTTTTACCGAAGACCTTCTCTCCCAGTTTCCATAGATACTCTGAAAGAAACCCGAATGGACACACCCATGAACAGAATCCCCTTTTTAAAAAAAGGCCCATAAGCATAAAAGTAAGTAATAGAAAAATTGCCGCTGGATGGATTGAATTTATAACCCCTGTGACACCCCAGAATTTCAGTCCTACAAGTCCGCTCAAAGGGAGAAATGCTTCAACCCCCGGAGGACGAGATACAAATTTACCTTTTTCCAGCGAGTGTACAAATAATATAAACTTACACCCTGTAACAACAGACGCAGAAGCAAAAAACAACTGAACAATAAGTCTCAACTTCTGAGTTTTTGCTTTTCTGAGCCTTTTTTCTATGTTCATAAAAAAAATTGTATCAAATAAAGAAAAACCTGACCCCTAAGAGAAAGTTGTCTTAAAATTTGACGATATATTAGAGAAATCGACAATAATGTCGAGGAAAAATAAGTTAAATTTCAGGAAGATTAAAAATTCGAGTAAGATAGAAGGGACATCCTGTCGGGGGCGAAAGTAGTTTATTCCATCCCTTATAGGTAGGCTCTAAACGGCTCTGCAGATCTCCATGCCGCTTCCGTAAATTCGTGTTTCCATCCCTTATAGGTAGGCTCTAAACCCTTAAATTAGAGCCTCCCCACGCTAATTTATGTTGTTTCCATCCCTTATAGGTAGGCTCTAAACCAGCGTTAGGTGATTCTGCTGATTCTATGAATATTCTGTTTCCATCCCTTATAGGTAGGCTCTAAACTTTTGCAACTATGCGTTTTATTGCCTCTCGTATTGCCGTTTCCATCCCTTATAGGTAGGCTCTAAACCTGACGGCTCCTTGTAGATGAGTGCATCCAAAGCTGGTTTCCATCCCTTATAGGTAGGCTCTAAACTTATGAAGAAATAATCTATGTAAATAACATTGTTTGGTTTCCATCCCTTATAGGTAGGCTCTAAACGCTGCCTGTCCTAAGAACATTTGCTTCCACAGTCCTTGTTTCCATCCCTTATAGGTAGGCTCTAAACATCGGCAAGATTCTTTTCTATTTTTTCCAAATTATGGTTTCCATCCCTTATAGGTAGGCTCTAAACATTTTCGTCATCATCAATCCATACTGCTAAATATTCGTTTCCATCCCTTATAGGTAGGCTCTAAACCGTTGGAAATACTACAGATACTAAAAATCCACTGAAGTT
>JAGHBF010000026.1 GCA_021161165.1 Candidatus Aminicenantota bacterium | reverse complement strand
TTACTTCAAATTACAGCGGAGCTTAAACGTGTGTTAAAACCTACAGGGGTAATGTTCTGGGTGCATGGAGATTGTTATAGCGGTAGTGGTAAAGGCTATGGATTTACAGACCCAAAATACTCCACTGCGAAAGATGTGAGGAATACGATTAAACCCAGTAAATTTAAGACAAATATTCCACACAAGAGTTTGGTTCTACAAAACTTTCGCCTTGCTATGAGGATGGTAGATGAACAAAAGTGGATTTTGAGAGACATCATTCCCTGGGCGAAGAAGGTATGGATTGAGAAGGATAATAAGACAGTTGGAAACGCAATGCCTACCTCTTCGAAAGACCGTTGTGCATTTGCGTGGGAACCTGTTTTTATGTTTGTGAAAAGTAAAAAATATTTCTTTGACCAGGAAGCTCTTAGAGTGCCTTACACTCAACCTATCAATCGCTGGGGTGGAGAAATCCTTAAAGCTAAGGGAAAAAGCGGATGGGATGAAACTACAGGTCAGCAAACTTATAGAGATAGAAATTTACGACCTAACGCTTTGGGTGCTAATCGTCCTAATGTTTGGCAGGTTAATACTGAGCCACTTGATATGCCTCATTTTGCTCCTTTCCCTTCAGCGTTAGTGAGGGACATGATTAAAGTCGCTTGTCCAAAGTGGATATGCAAGAAATGTGGGGAGCCACAGGAAAGAATTTATGAAAGGCTTAAATTAAATGGGGAAGAAAAACCAATTAGCGGTAAATTCGTAAATGCTGGTAATCTCTCTCATTCTCCAGGAGCAAGAGAGAAATATTACACAACTGTTAGAAGATTTAGGATTCCAAAAGCAATGCAAATTGCATTTGCTAAATGGCTTAAGAGTTATATTAGAGGAAAAGAGCGTATCCTGGATGATGTATTTGGAAGAACAAAGTGGGAACATTGGATAAGAACTGATAGTTCGGGAGCTTGCTTACCAGAGCCAGAGGATTACAAGAGACTGAAAAAGCTTCTTAATTTGCCATCAGATTGGGATAAATGGCTTTTAGAAACAGTTTATACTCTTGTGGACGATAAAGGTGGCTCGTATAAACCTTATGGATGGTCTAACTATTGCTTATGTGGTTCAAAGGAATGGCAACCAGGGGTAGTCCTCGACCCGTTTTTAGGTTCAGGAACAACCGCTTTAGTCGCCATTAAAATGGGTAGGAGGTTCATTGGCATTGAGATAAGTCCTAAATATTGTGAGATGGCTTTTGAGAGAATTAAACCATATCTTCATAAAACCTTAGACCAATTTGCGTAGGAGGTGATTAAAAATGCTGTATGGCTTTTTACCAAATTGTGTAGAGTGTTTGTATGCCAGAATCGTAATATCTGGCGTTATTATTCTAACAGGCGTTGGTTTCTATATGTATCTGAGAAAAAAGTATCCAGACCAATTTTTAGCGAGAAAAATAGCTATGGCATTCACGGTATTCACGGTTTTGGTAGCAATATTCACCACACCAACTGTTCTATGCGTCCAACACTACGAAAAGTTAATCCCAGTCTCGGAAGGCGATGACACAAAAATCATTTCGCTTGCAGAGAAGTTAGCCAAGGATGGATGGATACTGTTCTATTCATCTAACTGTCCAGCGTGCAGGAAGCAAGTGGAGATTTTTGGCTCAGAGTTCTGGAGACTAAACTCGATTAATGTAGATTATGTAAATGTTAGAGGAATAACCTATATTCCAGCGTGGTATAATCCTCAACTTAATGAAACAGTAGAAGGCTTTCAACCTATAGAAAAATTAGTAGCAATGGCAAACCTAACGAGTGTCTGGAATGCAACTTACGGAATCAAAAACACAACCAAAACATAGGATTACAGGATTATATACCTATCGTTGTCCCCGTTCATAAGGAATGTGAACTACTGTTAAAAAATTTTTTAACAACTTAAAAAGGAAAAAAAGCATAGGCATGGTGCTAACCATTAATTGATATGTCCGAAAGAAAAAGAGAAAAGTGAAGAGTTTTTCTATGTTTTTCTATGCTATAGTTGTCTTAAAACCTACCTCCACACTTAAACGAACCCTGCTTACTTCCACTCCAAGGTTCTCTGCTAAATCCAAGAGCAGGAAGTAAATCTTAGCACTTGCCTTGTGGGCATCATCTCCAGGGATTATATATTTTCTATGTTTAATCTCCTCTTCGCCAAGAGACATCCCACATCCTGAAGATATTATTGTGTCTCGCCCTGCCTCTCTTAGTGCTTTCATTATTTTCATTACTTCTGATATTGGCATTTTATCGCCTCTCTTTTATTCTATCTTTTCTATTCTTCCGTCTCTATCATAGGGGCTATTAGAATATCCATTGTGTCTTGGTCTGATTTCATAGAGAGCTTTGTGGGTATATCATCACCGAGCCAAATTTCTATCTCCTTATAGGGGTCTCTGGCAGTAAAGTGGTGGAGTATGTCCCAAAAATAACCAGCACTAAACTTGGATTTACATTGTTCTGTGATATGTATGTTGCAATGCTCTTTACCGAGTTTGAGTTCACCTAAGATACCCTGCCCCGCTGTGGTGGGCAGTATAATAAAATCTTCTTCGGTAATCTGTAGAATTGCCTTTGAAGAGACGCCTCTCACCTTCTTTAGAGCTTGCTTTAGTAAGGAGGCGTTTATCTTCACTCTCCCTTTATAGTTGAGATGTGGTTCATGGAGTTCTTCGTAGTATTGCGTATCCACAAATATTTTGTAGGTTTCTGTCCATACGCCATGGAGAGTTATGTATAGAACTCCTTTGAACTTTTCTTCCTCATGAAGCTCCCCTTCACATTTTACTTCTATCCCCTCAATATGTTTGGCGTATCTGAAGATGTTCCATAGTGTAGTGGGATTTACTTCAAGAAGAATTCTTCTCTCTGCTTTGAGTTCAAAATCTGAAAATGTAGTCTCTGGCATTGTATAGTGCAACATCATCACATGGGCAGAGTCCAAAGTTTGTGTATGTATTCCTTCGTTGTCTATTGCAAATACAAATTCGCTATCGAATTCCTCCATTATTTTTGCAATTCTGTGAAGTCTTTGTGGGCGTTTGGGCTTGAATCTTCCGTAAAATAATTCTTCTTCATCTGTCATTCTACCACCCCAAGAAAGAAAAAAAGGAGAAGTTAAGTTACTGTTCCTTTTTTCTGTATTTTTCGTATCTCTCGTCGAGGCATTGCTTGCAAAATCCAGTATCAGTCAACTTTTTGTATTTCCCGCAGTTTGGGCATATACCATATTCTGGTATTTTGGACATTGAGCCACCTCCTAAAATTAAGAAGGTGGGTCAAGCTTAAGTTTAAGGAACAGTTCTTTATTATTGTCTATCATTTTTTTAAGTTCTTGTAGCCTATCTTTAGAATGCTCGTAAATAGCGAGGATGTAGTTCTCGACAGCTTCTTTGAACACCTGTCTGTTTTGGAGAATGACTGAAGCCATTATTGCTTTTGCATTACCCTCTGAGAAGAAGTCTCTATTTTTCCCCTTTTGTGAATTCCAAAGTGTGTAGCCTTTTTCTTTTGGTTCTAATATTATTCTGTAGTCCTCTTCGCTTTTGTGTAAGTAAAGATAAACATGGGAAATATAAGAGGATATTCTCAAAAAACCTTTTTCAGGCTCTCCGTTTATTATGTTCCAATACTGAACCTCAAATGTGCCTGAGGATACTTCTCTCTTCAACTCCCCAGCGAGGATAGGAATTTTCGTTGGGAGTGTTTCTTGTAATGTTAGCAGGATAATCTCCTCTGAGTTTTCTTTAATAAATTTTGTGGCTTCGTAACATTTTTGGAGAGTTTGAATTACTTCTTTTTCCTCTACATTCATTTTAATTCCCCTCCAGAAGTCTGAGTTTGAGGAATAGCTCTTTGTTGTTGTCTATAATGTTCTTAAGTTCTTCGTATCTCTTTTCGGTGGCTATTTTTGCGAGGTTGAGGAACTCCTCAGCAACTTCGTCGAATGCCTGTCTGTTAGTTAAGATGATAGAGGTTATGTCGGAAATCCCAGACAAAGAGAAGATAGAGTAATCAGTTCCATCCTCAATGGCAGATAGTTTCATAATGCTTACTTTGGCTCTGTCATCGGTGTTTTGGTTTGGTGGGGAAATTGGAGAAATCCTTATTTGTAGAGGAGAGTCAGAAGTTATTAAAAGTGCAATCTGGCGTTCTTTTAACCGCCCCTCATAAAAGTTGTAAAAATTGACTTTTCGCTTTTCAGTTTGGATAGTTATGCTTAACTGACTTAGCAAATACGGAATCTTCGGGGGAACCACCTCTTTGAGGTATGCTACAACGATATACTCGCTATGCTCGTAGAGAAATCTTTTAGCTTCTATGGCTTTTGATAGTTTCTGTATGAATTTTTCAACTTCTTCTTTTTCCATTCTACCACCCCAAAAAGAAAAAGAAAGAGAGATTAAGGCTCTCCAGATATTCTGAACAACTTAATCTCTTGGTCTATGTACTCTTTCACCTTTTTAAGCAAGGACACACCAAGCTTGGCGTATCCGATGGCTCTGGTGAAGCACAATACAGCTCCTGCGGTTAAGATAGCCACACGGGCAGAATTGGAGAGCCGAGAACCCCTGAGTTCTTCCTTTTCATTTTTCTCCATTCACGGATACCTCCGCAAGCTTCACCTCCAAAAGCTTTGAGCTTAGGTCGGTGAGCATATTCTCAACAGACTTTATTTGTGTTTTGAGGGACTTTCCGTAGAACGCATTCTGCTCTGCAATCTTTTCTAATAGTTTCTTATACTGCTCCACTTCCTTTTTATTGAGCTTTCCTTTCTCATATTTTTCCTTGAACTCTTTATATACTTTTTCCAGAGTTTCCTTGACATACAGTTTCCATCTGGTAACCACCAAGTCTCTGTTTTGGGATATGTCCAAGAAGGGTGTTATTAGGAATATTGTCTCCCATAGCGATGAGGCGTAGCTCTTGGCGAGTTCATTGACCATGTCTGCGAGTTTATATACGATTTTTTGATTTTCTCTTGGTATGAAATACACAGAACCAGCAGGTCTCATCATTATTGGGCGTTGCTGGTAGAGTATGTTTCTGACCATCCTTCTTATTCCATTTCCGTCGTAGCTGTTCTTGAAGACCTCATACTCCCACAGGATTTTATCTTCCACCCATGTGTATTCAGGGTCTTTTATCTCAACGACAACTCTTGTATTATCTCTGTGAAAAACAGCTCTTCCAAATTCGGTTTCGTAGGAAAGTCTATCTTTGCTCGGGATTTTAACTTCTTTCACGAGTCTTCTGATTACCTTTTTCTCGCCCGTGATTGTCTCTCTGACAAGAATGGTAATCTCCTCTGTAACTTCGCCTTTTTTGTTTCTTTTGTGGAATGTTTTTTCTATGCTCTTGGTGGCTTTTCTGAATGCGTCAACAGGTCTCAGAGGATGTGGCATGTATTCGTCTGGTATCTTATATTTTTTGAAAGCGTCTTCTAAGGCTTTGCGTGGGACTCTCATGTCTCCTATGGAGAACCACACTATCACACCCAAGACGCCTAAGCCTTCTTTGTCTTCTTTTAAAGCCACATAGTGGTCTATTACTTTCGCTCTTGCCATAATACCACCCCAAAGAAATTAGAGGAGGGAAAGTCTGAGAGGTGTGAGGAATTCTGGGTCTCTAAACATGTCAAAGAGCGTTTCATGGAGTTTTTTCAACTTGGGTTCAAGGAGCGAGTTTGAGATGTTGTGTATTTTTTGGTTTTTCCAGTAGATATATAGTTGCATGTCTAATCCCCAAGGAAACAAATTGTGTGTATGTTATATTCATAGTTCTCTCTTTTAGAATTAGGAATTTACCTCTGTGAATCTCAAAAAGCATATATTTGTCAGAAAACATCCATGGGCGAATTGACATGTGTATCTTAACAGGACATCTTAGTCTTCCGTCATCCTTTACAATGAGCAAAAGGGCAATCCTTTCGTTTATTGGATTTCTGAGGGAGAAGGAGAAGATTATCTCCCCCTTTACAAATTTATCCAGAAGAGCGAGGCGATTCCTGCAAATATTGTATATGCTTTTAAGCTGGGGTTCTAACGCTTGCCAATGTCTTTTTGGTATTGTGAATTCTTTCTCTACATGGTACTTCGAAGGCTGGATTATGTCATTGCTCATTTCTACCACCTTCACCCGAAAGAAAAAGAAATTTTAAGAAAGAGATACTCTTGCAGACATCAGGAATTC
>JAGHBF010000030.1 GCA_021161165.1 Candidatus Aminicenantota bacterium | reverse complement strand
TGTCAGGAAATTTCCTGTTTAATACCTTCGTCATTGCCGCCGTTAATGTAGTCTTTCCATGATCCACATGTCCTATCGTTCCCACATTCAGGTGGGGCTTGCTCCTTTCAAATTTAGGTTTTGCCATGACTACCTCCTACAGCAAAGCATATCCTCTTTTTAATCCCTCCAGAACATCCGGAGGAATGGGTTCATATCTGTAAAATTGCATTGAATATGTCGCCCTACCTTGACTCAGAGATCTAAGGGCTGTTGCATAACCAAAGGTTTCGGCAAGGGGGACATACCCCTTTATTGCCTTTATCGAAGAAGTTATTTCTTCTAATCCTTCGACTCTTCCCCTTCTGGCATTCAGATCTGATATTATATCACCAAGATATGCTTCTGGGGTAACAATTTCTATTTTCATAATAGGTTCCAGCAGAATGGGCTTAGCCCTTTCTGCCGCCTTTTTAAAGGCTAATGAACCTGCAATTTTAAAAGCAAGGTCTGAAGAGTCCACTTCATGGAAGCTTCCATCCACCAGTCGCACCTTTACATCTATCATGGGATAACCAATGAGAACACCAACTGTCATAGCCTCTTTTACCCCAACTTCAACCGAGGGTATAAATTCCTGAGGGATGACACCGCCCTTTATCTCATTTATAAACTCAAAGCCCCCACCAGGATTTGGCTCTACCACTATTTTTACATGACCATACTGTCCTCTTCCACCGGTTTGTTTTATGTATTTACCCTCAGCCTCAGCTGTCTGAGTTATAGTTTCCTTATAAGCTACTTGAGGCTTACCCACATTTGCGTTCACCTTGAATTCCCTGCGGAGCCTGTCAACAATTATTTCAAGATGAAGCTCCCCCATTCCTGCAATAATTGTTTGGCCTGTATCCTCGCTTATCTTTACCCGAAAGGTTGGATCTTCCACTGTGAGTTTCTCAAGAGCCTTAGCAAGTTTTTCATGTTCAACCTTGGTTTTAGGTTCTATTGCTACTGAAACCACCGGCTCAGGAAACTTCATTTGTTCAAATTGTATTGGATGTTTCATATCGCAGAGAGTATCACCTGTGGTAGCACTCCTCAGGCCAAGGGAAGCAACAATGTCTCCAGCATTGGCAATTTTTATTTCCTCCCTTCTATTGGCATGCATTAGAAGAAGTTTAGATATTCTCTCTCTTTTATCTTTGTTTGAGTTATAAACGGTTTGTCCTATTTCAACTGTTCCGGAATAAATTCTGAAGAAAACGAGCTGACCCATATGGGGATCGGTCATTATCTTAAATACAACTGCAGAAAAAGGCTCATCATCTGAAGGATATCTTTCTTCTTCCTTACCGGTCTTTGGGTTAAGTCCCTTAACAGGAGGAAGGTCTGCTGGGGAAGGAAGGTAGTAAACAATTGCATCCAGTAAAGGCTGAACTCCCTTGTTCTTAAATGAAGAACCGCAGAGAACAGGGACTATTTCAAATGAAAGGGTTTTTCTCCTTATTGCAGCTCTTATAAAATCGGGTGTGACCTTTCCCCCTTCAACATAAACATCCATAAATTCCTCATCTGTCTCGGCAAGTGTCTCAAGAAGAAATTCTCTCCAGTGAGCTGCTTCTTCCCTTAATTCTTCGGGAATCTCCGTAATTCTATATTTAGCTCCAAGAAGGTCACTATCGTAAATGTAGGCTTTTTCTTCTACAAGATCCACAACTCCAACAAAGCTTTCTTCTACCCCCACAGGGATCTGAATAGGAACCGCTGTAGAACTGAGTTTTTCTTCCATTTCCTCCACAACCCTGAAGAAGTCGGCTCCCACTCTGTCCATCTTATTGATGTAGGCAATCCTGGGGACTCTGTATTTATCTGCCTGACGCCATACTGTTTCTGATTGAGGCTCAACACCCTCTACGGCAGAGAATATTGCAACAGCTCCATCAAGCACTCTAAGGGAACGTTCAACCTCTATAGTAAAATCCACATGCCCGGGAGTATCTATAATATTTATCCTGTGGTCCTTCCAGAAACAGGTTGTAGCAGCAGAGGTAATTGTTATACCTCTTTCCTGTTCCTGTTCCATAAAATCCATAACCGCGGTGCCCTCATCTACTTCCCCTATTTTATAGGTTTTACCTGTATAATAGAGGATTCTTTCTGTTGTGGTAGTCTTTCCGGCATCAATATGAGCCATGATGCCGATATTTCTAACCTTTTCAATTGGGACACCGCGAGCCATTTTCTACCACCTGAAATGAGCAAAGGCTCTGTTGGCCTCCGCCATCTTGTGAGTATCCTCCCGTTTCTTTATGGCAGCTCCTCTATTGTTGTATGCATCAAGGATTTCCGCTGCCAATTTTTCTTTCATTGATTTTCCTGTTCTTTTCCTCGCAAACTCCACTATCCATCTAACAGCCACTGAAATCTGTCTATGAGGAAGCACCTCCACAGGTACCTGATAGGTAGCTCCACCAACTCGTCTGCTTCTGGTTTCAATTAAGGGCTTAACGTTGTCAACAGCCTTCTGAAGGACTTTCAGGGGATCTTCTTTTGTTTTTTCCTTGATTATGTCCATGGCACCGTAAACTATTTTCTCAGCAATGGTCTTTTTACCGTCCCACATTACCTTATTTATGAATTTTGTTACAAGAGTGGAGTTATACCTCTCGTCTGGCTGAACTTCCCTTCTCTTTACATATCCTCTCCTTGGCATTTATCCCTCCTATGCCTTCTTTGGCCTCTTTGTTCCATATTTTGACCTGGCCTGCTTCCTACCTTCTACTCCTGCGGCATCGAGAGTACCTCTGATTATGTGATACTTAACACCGGGTAGGTCCTTCACCCTGCCGCCTCTCACGAGCACATTTGAGTATTCCTGCAGATTGTGGCCTATTCCCGGGATGTATGCCGTCACCTCTATTCCATTGCTCAATTTAACCCTGGCAACCTTTCTTAAAGCAGAGTTCGGCTTCTTCGGTGTTGTTGTAAACACCTTTGTACAAGTCCCTCTCTTTTGTGGATTGCCCTGAAGAGCGGGACTCTTACTCTTTTTCTTTTTCGGTTTTCTGCCGAAACGCACTAATTGGTTAATGGTTGGCAAGTTTATACCTCCTTCCGTTTTTAGAAAAGCTCAAGCATTCTACCAAAAAAAACCACAGATTGTCAATCCTTTTAGTGGTAAAATGGGTATATGAGAGAGAAAAATCTGAAAGTTGGGGAACCCGCTTTTATCTCAAACCTGAGGGTATATCCTGTATTCGGAGAAAATGCCGATATTGAGGTTGAAACCCTGGAGGAAAGCTGCAAAAGTGAGAGGGCAAAAATCCTTGAAACTGGCACAGTATCAGAACTTGAAATTGACTATGATGGCGACTGGCCAATGTTTATACATGAGGGGGAAGAAATTATAGGAGCAAGACAGAACAGGATTTTTGCAACTTCCATGCTTATTCCCGCAGGAAGGCATAGAGTTCCAGTATTATGCGCTGAAGAAGGAAGATGGTCGGGAAATGAAGAATTTATGCCAAGCGGCTATATAGCATATCCGAGAATAAGGTCAATTGTTTCACAGTCCATCTCCATTCATAAAAAACCCGACCAGCAATTGGTCTGGAAAGAAATCACCAGAAAACAAACCAGCTTGAGAATAAATTCTCAAACTCGAGCAATGACGGAGAGTTTTAGTTCGAAGGAGAACGAACTCAACATGTATAAAGATTATAAAGCAGAAGAAGGACAAATAGGATTTCTTGCTTATTCCAACCAGGGTTTTCTTGGGGCAGAAATTTTTGCTTCTCCCTTTCTTTTTGCTAAATTTCTGGAAAAACTTCTGATCTCATATGGCCTTGACGCTCTTGAACACAGGTTTTACGAGACTGAAGGTAAATTCATATCCCCTGAAAAAATACTGGATTCATATCAAAAAACATCCATGCAAAGGGCTGAATCACCTGGGATAGGAGAAGAATTTCGGGGATTAACCCGGCTTCTTGCATTAAGAGCCCTGATTCTCAAAAAAGCTCTTGTCCATCTCTCCATCCTTCCAAGATGATAACCAGCAAATTTGGTAGATTCAGAATAAAGGCCTGGCTTGGAGGGGGGAGGTTCGCAGACGTATATCTTGCAGAAGACACCCTCATAGGTAAGGAATTTGCTTTAAAAATTGCCAGAGGAAGTGAACAGGAGTTGTCTAAACTAATAGAAGAAGTGAAAATGCTTGCAGAACTTAATCACCCAAACATAGTCAGATTCTTTACCGTTGAAAAACATGAGGGGAGAGTAGGTATAATACTTGAGTATATAAAAGGTAAAAGTCTGCGTTCGCTGATAAAGGAAAAAGCCCCTTTGTCTCTGGGACTTGTTGCTCTTTACTTAAAACAAATAGCAGATGCAATTGAATATGCCCATTCAAGGGGAATTCTTCATAGAGACCTCAAGCCCGAAAATATCCTTATTGATGGGGATAATATAAAAATAACTGATTTTGGCCTTGCCTTTTTCATGGAAGGGGAAATGACCCGTTCTGTTGCAGGAACTCCTCCTTATATGGCACCTGAGACCTGGAAAGGAAAATATTCTAAGGAAAGCGATATCTTCTCTATAGGAGTAATAACGTTTGAGCTTCTAACCGGAATAAATCCCTTCTTTTCCGACAACATAGAAACCACTATGAAAAAGATAAAAAAAGGAATCAGAGAGAAAGACATTCCTCCTTTTATCCCTGAAAGAGCAAAGAAGGCCATTTTAAAAGCCACTAATCCAAAGCCTTCAAATAGGTATTCATCTGCCATGGAATTTTTTGAGGACTTTACAGCTGAGCAGGTAGAAGAAACAATACCCCCTCTCAGGGGAAAAAGAAGGAAAAAACACACTAAACTCAGCGAGGAACAGGTTGAGGCAGTCAGCTCTCCATTTAAATACACCCTGGTCATTGGCGGCCCGGGAACAGGCAAAAGTCAAACCCTCGTAGGGAGGCTATCATATCTCCTGGATAGAGGCGTTGAACCAGAGGGAATCTTGATTACAACATTCACAAATAAAGGGAAAGAAGACCTGGAAGAAAGGATTTCAAGGCTCAACAGGGATTTGTTAAATTATCTCTGGCTCGGCACCTTTCATCAGATATGCACAAGAATTCTTCTTTCCAACCTTGAAGCAATAGGTTATCCCGAAGGATTTTCTATAATCCCTCAATCTCTGGCTCAGAGGCAGGTTTCGCTGATTCTCAAAGAAATGAAAATAAATTACCCCTCCAGCGAAATGCTCAGACTTATCTCCCTCGCAAAGACAAATCCAGCCGGAATAAATACCCTTAAAATGGGAAAGGAAAAGAAAAAAACCGTGAGGAATGTTATGGAATTTTATGATCAATGGAAAAAGGATAAGGGTTACATGGATTACGAAGATGTCATTTTACTTACATATAAACTATTAAAGGAGAATACTCTAATTCGTGAGGATTACAATAGTATGTTTACGGATATAATAGTGGATGAATTTCAGGACCTCAATATTCTTCAATTTGAAATAATAAGGCTTCTTCTCGGAGATAGGGGCAGACTTTTTGCTACTGGTGATGATGACCAGTCTATTTACGAGTGGAGAGGGGGAAGGCCTGAACTGGTGAGAAATTTCCAAAAAATCTTTGGTACAGAGGCTGGAATTTATCATCTAACAAAGAGTTTCAGGCTATCAGAGGAAATCGTCAATACGGCTCAAAAT
>JAGHBF010000122.1 GCA_021161165.1 Candidatus Aminicenantota bacterium | reverse complement strand
GCATCTTCATTCCATAAAACATTCCTACAAAAACTCTCCTTATTTTGAGGAAATCTTTCCAGAAATTGAAAGAATTTATCTTCTAAAGAGAAAATATTTAATGGATTTTTTACTCCCACTAATTGAACTCATTCGCAACAAATTCAAAACCAGTAATAATTTCCTCCTGCTGTCAGACCTCGGTATCGATGGCAAAAAGGAATACCTTTTACTGAACATAGCTGAAAAGCTGGGAGCAGATACTATTGTAATACACAAACAGGCACTATCCCATCTTAACATTGAAGTTTTGGCAAAAAGAGGGTTAAACTTAGAAATTTTAAAGTACCGTCACCCTGTATACCCTCAACTGTGGGGCGAATTTCTAAAAGACCTCTCCTCTCTCGACATACTCTTCAACCTTGGTCATTTAGCGTGGAATACTGTTCTTAAATGGCAAAAATCAGGATGAATTACCAGGATATTCAAGGATTTCTATTTCCTCTTTCTCTGTATTAATAAGCATTGCCGTGGCTTTTCCTGTCAAATAACCGCATGCTTCTCCTGGATTTAAAATCCAGGATCTGCCTTCCCTCCTCTTTACAAGCTCATGGGTATGACCATAAATTATAAAATCGTATTCCCCGCTTTTTGTAGCAGCTTTTAAAGCAAAGGGTTCATGCATCAAGAAAAACTTTTTTCCCCCGAGCTCAATTTCTATAGGACCGGGCCTTATCTCTCCCCCGAACTTTTCTATGGTATCTCTTAAAAAGAGTCTTTCTCCACAGTTATTTCCGAAAACAGCTATAAATTTAAAAGGGGAAAATGGCTTTGCTGCAAAAGGTGCTATTATATCGCCTGCATGAAGAATAACCTCAACTCCTTTTCTTCCAAATTCAAGCGCAAACCATTTAATAACTTCCATTCTGTCATGGGTATCTGAAATCAACCCTATTTTCATCCCTTTGCCTCCGTCCAGTTTTTACCGTATGCAATGTCCACAACAAGAGGAACCTTAAGCTCAAATACGTTTTCCATCTTTCCCTTCACAAGACTTTTAACTTTCTCCATTTCTCCCTCAGGAACCTCAAAAATGAGCTCATCGTGAACCTGCATGATCATCCTAGTTTTATACCCTTTTTCCTTAAGAGCTTTCCATACATCTATCATGGCTTTTTTCATAATGTCTGCGGCAGTACCCTGAATCGGGGTATTCATCGCTATTCTTTCTCCAGATGCCTGAATATTTTTATTGGTGGATTTAAGTTCAGGAATTTTCCTTTTCCTGCCAAACAGAGTTTGTACATACCCTTTTTCTCTGGCCTCTGCCACTGTCTTATCTATGAACTCCTTCACACCGGGATACTTCTCGAAATATCGTTTTATAAAATCAGAAGCCTGATGAACATCCACTCCAAGCTCTTTTGAGAGGGAATAAGCGGAAGTCCCATAAATAATGCTGAAATTAATTATCTTTGCTCTTCTTCTTTTCTCGTCAGCAGGAAGGTCAAGGTCGCCGAAAACCTCTCTTGCAGTAGCAGAATGGATATCTTCTCCCCTTTTAAACGCATTTATAAGATTTTCATCTCCGCTCATATGTGCCATAACTCGAAGCTCTATCTGAGAATAATCAGCGGAAAGAAGATAATTACCTTCCTCAGCAATAAATGCTTCCCTTACCTTTTTCCCCAGCTCACCCCTTATGGGAATGTTCTGAAGATTCGGATCAGACGAGGAAAGTCTCCCGGTCGCTGTTACAGTCTGATTATAAGAAGTATGAACTCTGCCGGTTTGGGGGTTTATCATTTGGGGAAGAGAATCAATATATGTTGATTTCACCTTAGAAAGCTGTCTATATTTAAGAACCAGTGCTGGAACCTCGTGTAGGGATGCAAGTTCCTTCAAAACTTCCATATCAGTGGAATAACCCTTTGTCTTTTTGGTCTTTTTAATAAGAGGTAAGTTTAGTTTTTCGAAAAGAACCTCTCCAAGTTGCTTTGGAGAATTTATGTTAAACTTAACCCCAGACTTCTTATAAATCTGGGCCTCAAGCTCATCCAGTTCCTTCTGAAGTTCTTCAGAAAGCTTTTTCAATTTATTAACATCCAGCTTTACTCCTGCCATCTCCATATCAGCAAGAACCTTTACAAGGGGAAGTTCAAGCTCTCTATAGAGAGATTCCAGGCCTTCTTCTACAACCCTTGGGTAAAGTGTTTCACATAACCTTAAACTAAAATCCGAATCTTCGCAGCTGTATTTAGCTGCAATGTTAAGGTCAATGGACTGAAATTTCAATTTACCCTTTGAGGTAATCTCCCTGTAAGACTTTTTCTTTATCCCAAAAACATCCAACACTAAAGATTCAAGATTGTGGGATCTCTTTTCTGGAGAAAGAAGATAGGATAAAAGCATGGAGTCTTTGTCCAGTCCTCTGACCTCCACCCCTAAACGATTCAAAACTATAATGTCGTATTTAAGGTTATGTCCGTATTTTTTAATCTCTTCATTTGACAGAATTGATGAAAATTCCCTCAGAACTTCATCAATAGGCATGGAAATCTCATCATGAGATACAGGCACGTAATATGCTTCCCCTTCTTTGAAAGAAAAGGAAATCCCCAGAAGTTTAGCCCATACAGGCCTTTCATCTGTGGTTTCGGTATCAAAGGAAATTTTATCCTTTACACCGCGAAGTATTTTTCTCAGTTCCTCCAGGTCTTTTATAATCCTGTAATTACCATTAGCGCCATCTTCTTCCTTTGTGTATTCTTTCAATAAGGACGTAAATTCAAGTTCCCTCAATAAAGGAAGGAGTTTTTCAAGGTCAGGTTCTTGCAGTCGGTAATTTTCTATATTAATATCCACAGGAAGGTCAGAATCTATCAACACCAGTTCCCTGCTTAGTTTCAAGTTTTCCATGTTTTCTTCTATAGCTTTCCTTATCCTTGGCTTAACCCTATCAAGGTTTCTGAGAAGTTCGTCTATTGACCCAAACTCTTTTATTAGCTCCTTGGCTGTTTTATCCCCAATTCCTTTTACCCCGGGTATGTTATCCACTTGATCTCCCATAAGCGCCAGGTAGTCAACAACCTGAGAAGGTTCTATACCGTATATATCTTTACAATTCTCCTTTGTTATGTACATTTCTCTACCAGGATGGTAAATTTTTATACCGTGGTCCAATATCTGAAGAAGGTCTTTGTCTGAGGTAACAATAACAGCTTCATAGCCCATCCTGCTTAGCTTTTTTGCAATGGAAGCCATAAGGTCATCCGCTTCATACCCTGGATTTTCTATATAAGGAATTCTCATAGCTTCAAGGAGTTTCTTTACATACGGCACCTGAATCTCCAATTCATCGGGCATCGGCTTTCTCTGGGCTTTGTACTGCTCAAAGAGTTGATGCCTTACGGTTTTTCCTTTTACATCAAATGCCACGATCAAATATTCAGGTTTTTCCTCCTTAATCAGCTTCCTAAGAATATTATGAAATCCATAAATTGCGTTTGTTGGCAGGCCCTTGGAGTTCATCAATCGTGGAAGGGCATAAAAACTTCTGTAGAGAACAGAACTTCCGTCAATAATGAAAACTCTACCCTTCATCAATCCACTTTAAACCATTTTTCGTCCAGGCCCTGAGATCTCACCTCAACGGAAACAATGATAATATAAGGTTTTTCAACTTGAGGAGCAGGAAGGGAGATGGATACATTACCATCATCATCTATTGGCTCTTTTACCAGAAACATTCTTTTTCCATCAGGAAGTTTAAGTGATACTTCAACAAAGGAATTTTTTATTTTTTCAGGGTCAGCACATTTAACATTTGCCTTTATTTTAAGGTATATATCTTCAAATCGAAAATCCTGAACATTCAGATGAACTTTCTTGAACCTGGATATACTCTTAAATAAGAGCTCTTCAAAGGACTCTTCTTCTTTCTTTGCCTTTTCTGCCTTACCTGCCCCAAGGATCAACTCATCGAAACTGCCGGATTTAAGGTCTGCAATCATTTCCTGATGCTGTTTTACCATAAGTTTCTTTATTTTAGTTTCAAGGTCGCTTTCTCCAACCATATACTCATATGGTGTTTTTTTCGATGCAACGATCATACCTTCAAAATACAAAAGTGTTTCCACTACCGGATTTTTAGGGCCCTTGTCTTCCGTTTGGATATGAAAGTTTTTTCCTTTGTACTTTACGTCAGTATTAAATCCTGTAATCATCAAAGAAATTTTATTACGCCTGAAAAATTTAATCAAGAAATTTCAGGTCCACCATATCTTCTATAAATGTTAAAACTCTACCATCTTTCAATCTTACGGTTATCCTCCCGTTTTCTCTTGAAATTATTTCTCCCTCTCCTAAAACAGGATGGCTTACCCTTGAACCGGAAGAAATTAAAATATCTTCAGGAAACTCAATCCTTCTAACCAGTTCCTCGGGGATTGCTGAAAGAAACTTTGATGGCATAAAAGTTGCGGAGCTTATAACAAGGAGTTTCTTGGCTCTTGTCATTCCCACATAAAGCAATCTTCGCTCCTCTTCTATACCTTCTGCATCTACGACTTTACTGTGTGGGATAAATCCTTCATCTACAGTAACAATAATCACTGATTCAAACTCAAGGCCCTTAGCCGCATGTAGGGTGGAAAGAACAACATCTCCGGCTGCCTGGTCCATAGAAGTAGTAAGGGACGCTCTTTCCAGAAAATCATCCAAAGAAACTCCTGCACTTTGTGCTTCTTCCCCCATTCTTAGAAGCTCATCAACGTTTTCCTCTCTGGCACCGGATGGGTCTATTTCTCTTAGATAATCTCGGAAACCTGATTCTTCCACAATATACCTCAACGCAGCCCCGATGCCCTCTTCTAACAGAACTCTACGAGATTTATTCAGCAGCTCCAGAAAATCCTTAAGTGCTTTTCCCCTCTTACCCTTAAGCTCCAAGGAAACTGCAGAGACAGCTTCAAGAGGTGTAAATCCATCTCTTATTCTCTGAACTATAAGCTCATCAGTCGCTTTACCTATTCCCCTTGGAATGTGATGTAACGCTCTAAAAAGAGCTACACTGTCCTCAGGATTAGCGATTATTCGAAGATAAGCTATCAGGTCTTTAACCTCTCTCCTGTCGAAGAAACCGGTGCTTCCAAGAATTTTATAGCCTATACCTCGTAGGGCAAGTGATTCTTCTATTAATCTTGACTGATAATTTGCCCTATAAAAAACAGCAACAGGCAGAAATTCCTTTTTCGAAATCAATCTTTCAATAAGTACCCCCACAAATTCGGCCTCATCTTCTCTTGAATAGCTTTTCCTGAAAAATATGGGCAAATCACCTTCTTTTACATTTCTAAGTTTTTTCTCATGGCGGTATCTATTTCTTGAGATCATTGATGATGCTGCTTTAACAATTGCAGGTAGAGAACGATAGTTAAGATCAAGGATGACTATTTTTACATTTCTGAAATCGGACTCGAATTTAAATATGTTTTCCATGGTTGCTCCCCTCCAGGAATAAATTGACTGGTCTTCATCCCCTACAACGCAAATATTATTAATCCCAGAGATAAGCTTTAAAATCTCGTACTGATTGGGACTCGTGTCCTGAAACTCATCCACAAGAATATATCCATAGAGATTTCTCAGATATTCAGCTATATCTGGACGCTCCTGAAGGAGCAATACAGTTTTTGCAATAAGGTCATCAAAATCTGCGGCCTCAGAACTTTCAATTCTTTTCTGGTATTCCGCATATAAATCTGCCTCATCCGGCATCATTCCTACCATCAATAAGCCTGATTCATCCCACGGATAAATCAATTTTGATTTTGCCCTGGATATTTTCTCCATAATGGCACTGGCTTTATCCTGCCTGGACCATCCAAAATCTTTCATTATTCTTTTAATTAGAGCTATGGAATCGTCTCTATCATATATTGTTTTTATTCCGGAATAACGCCTCAGAAGTCTCGCTCCAAAGGCGTGAAAAGTCATAAGGTCAACATTCTCAGCGGTTCCCACAAGAGAATGTACCCTCTCTTTCATCTCCCCTGCAGCTTTATTCGTAAAGGTTACTGCAAGTATTCTTTTAAAAGGAATGGGTTTTTTCCATAAAAGATAGGCTATTTTATGAACTATCACCCGAGTTTTGCCTGCTCCAGGACCTGCAAGAACAAGAAGAGGCTGTCCGAAAGATAAGACTGCCTCAAGCTGGGCTTCGTTCAGTGGTTTCAGGATTCTTTCGACTTCTCCTGCCACTCTTTCCTCTTCTTTAAAACCCAGCCTTCTTTATTAATC